>JAJZDM010000010.1 GCA_021806005.1 Acidobacteriota bacterium
CTTCGCGTTGTCGGGATAGGTGGTAATCACCTGATCGTAGCTTCTGATGGCGGCTGAGGGTTTGTGATTGCGCATATCCATCTCTCCCAGGTAGAAGTAAGCATTGCCAGAGAGATTGTCTTCAGGGTGAGCTTTGATCAGTGCGGTGAACTCCGACGTTGCAAGAGGGTAGCGAGCGGAGATGTAATCCGCATAGGCGCCACGATACATATCACCGGCAGAGGGCATGGTGGGTACGGGAACCGCTACGGGTTCGCTGCCAGCCGGGACAGGCTGAGCGTTGGCACCCAGTGCGCCATTGGGATTGCTGTCCGTGGAGGCGCTGGAGGTATCCACGCTGGGATTTGTCCCGGCAGGGACAGTTCCGGCAGGGCTGCCAGGCGTGGATGTGGCCGTTGTGGCTGGGGCTGTGCCGGCAGGGGCTGCCTGAGGAAGGTTGCTGAGAGCTGCGTTGGCGATCTGCTGCTGGTTCTGGATAGCGGCGAGGGTCTTGGCCATGCGGTCCATACGGGCTGTGAGCGCATCCAGGGAGTCATTGAGGGCCTGCACCTGGCCGGACAGTTGCTGATTGCTGGTGCTGACCGCGCTCTGCTGGTTCTGCATGCTGAGCTTGAGACCATTGACGGTGGTGGTCATGCTGTTGACAGAATCGGCTGTCTGCTGGAGGAGCACCTTGAGCATGCCCATGTTTTCGTCCTGGGACTTCTGCAGATTGGCCAATGAATCCTGAAGCTGCTGCACCTGGGTCTGAAGCTGGATGATGTCCTTATTGGCGGCGTGCGCGGGCAGGGAGATGAATCCGGCAAGGAAAAATGAGCCAGTAAGGATGCGGAGGGTCTGCGAGCGGGTCATACGAGTTGAACTCCTCAAAGTCCTTGAGATGGGACTCCTTCAATATAAGGATACCGATCGTCAGGAGAAGAAGAAAGACAGGAAGGTTGCGGAGGGAGAAGAAAAAGAGGCGGAGTGCGAAGAGGAGATTTGTTTCGCCCGGGTTGCCGGACCGATTGCCATGAGAGAGTTGGCTGGACAAAGGAGCAGGGCCGCACCACAAACCACGCGTTGCGGGTGGTGTGGTGCGGCCCTGAGCAGGTACTGGGTTATTGATCGACGGAGAACTGATCGCGGCGGTTCTGCTGCCAGCAGCTCTCAGTTTCTTCCGTGCAGAACTGCTTCTCCTTGCCGTAGCTGACGACGCGGATGCGGCTGCCATCGATACCGGCTGCAACCAGCGCCGTCTTGGCGGCATTGGCGCGGTTCTCGCCGAGGGTGATGTTGTACTCCGCCGAGCCGCGGTCATCGCAGTATCCGCCAATCAGGATCTTGATCGTCGGATGGGCGTTGAGGTAGGCGGCAGCCGTGGTGATGGATGCCTTGGCATCAGAAGAGAGATCGTAGCTGTCGAAGGCGAAGAAGATGTCCTGAACGTGAGAGTGGAACTCATCCGCGGAGCTCGTGTTGCTGACCGGAGCTGCGGGAACCTCAGGCACACGAACGGTGACACGGACATTGGCCTCGGTGGTTCCACCTTCGTTGGTGGCGACGAGGTGGAAGTTGGTAGAACTCGAGGGTGATACTGTCTGGGTTCCGTTGACGGGAACCTGGCCGATGCCATCGATGCTCACGCTGGTTGCATTGGTGGTGCGCCAGTTGAGAACAACAGATTGACCGAGGTCAATCGTCATGGGGTCCGCAGTGATGGAAGCGGTGGGAGGAGCTACGGTCTGTGGGGCCATGGCGGCCGGCGGAGGGGGCGCAGCCTGCTTCTTGTGGCAGCCGGCGGCGGCCAGCAGGGCAAGGGTTGCTACCAGTGCAGCCTTATTTCGTAACGACGTGCGATGAGCGATCATAAGGTCCTCTTCTGTTCGGGTGGTGCGGGCATAGGGTTGAACGGGTGAAGTTGATTATCATTAAACTATATATCGTGACAAGATAAGCTGTGCAAATCAAGGCCGTTTGGCGGTAATGCAGGGTCAAGCTACAAGGTGTTCCAGGTTATTCACCTCCCGGAGAGAGGTGGATCTTCACGGACCGGGTGGTTGACTGACGTTCAGAACATTGGGCTTCCAGAATATTTATAAAAGATTTTGGTATCTATAAGATTTTGTATCAGAGGATCGCGGTCTATTTCCAGCTCCAGTCCGGCATGTCAGCGCCGTAGCCGGTGAGGACCTGCCGCTGGGTGCCGTCGGCGAGCATGGAGACGATGCGGTTGTGATTATCACGGCCATCCGGAGAGTTGGCAAAGGCGATATGGCGGCCATCCGGGCTCCAGGTGGGGAAGTCACAGCGGCCGATGTCATGGGTGAGCTGGATCCAGCGCTTGGTGGCCACCTCCATGACATAGATGTCCTGGCCTCCGGGAGCACCGGGGCCGTAGTGACGGTCCCAGGCAAAGGCGATGAACTGGCCGTTGGGGGACCAGGAGGGCGAGGTGGCGTAGCCGCCATCGGTCATGCGGGTGACGCCGGAGCCGTCCTCATCCATGATGTAGAGCTGGGGAAGGCCGGTACGGCCACTGACGAAGGCGATCTGGGTGCCGGTTTTGGGATTCCAGGAAGGAGAGACGTCCAGTCCGCCGTAGTTGGTGATGCGATGGGAGAGCGCGCCCTGGGGATCGGAGATCCATATTTCAGAGCTTCCGGAGCGTGAGGAGGAGAAGGCAAGCTGCTGACCGCTGGGGGACCAGGCGGGGGATACATTGGCGCTGCCGATGTTGATGAAGTGGACGATACGGCCCAGCAACAGGGAGTACATGCGCAGTTCAAAGCCATCGTGGGTGAGGGCGCTGAAGGCGACTACGGAGTCGTCCGGGGAGACGGCGGGAGAGATGGAGTCCTGGCCGAGGTGAGAGAGTTGGAGTTTATTGGCTCCATCGTAGTCCATCATCCATATCTCCTTGACGCCGTTGCCCATGCGCTGGGAGTAAAAGATCTTGGATTCGGAGATACCTGGAGTGCCGCCGCTGAGGCGGAAGATGATGTCGTCGGCGAACTGGTGGGCGAGTTCGCGGGCGGTCTGGTCGCCGGCCGGGCCGGTGTACTGTTTGGCGAAGACCTGGGGGTACTGGGAGTTCCGGGTGTCATCCAGGAAGCCGTTGGCGATGAGGTTGCCGTTCTGGATGCTGATGTTGCCGAAGGCCACCATGGCGGCGCTGGGGGGTGCCTGGGCCCACTGGGCGAGGTTGATCTCGGAGGGAGAGCCGGGGGTGGCCTGTGGGGCCAGGCTCCTGGAGACCATGGCGAAGATGCCGGCGTTGGAGAGATCGGCGAAGAGAACGGAGTCGAAGGTCTGCTTGTCGGCCAGGGTAGCCGGGTCGGTGGTAACGGGTCTGAAGCTGGCGGCGGCCAGACGAATCTCGGAGTTGTTGTTCCCGGCGGTGAGATGGACCCAGTCCTGTGCGAGCAGGGGGCTGGCCGCGGGCAGAAGGGAGAGGAGCAGGAGAACTGCGGCGGGCCGGAAGAGACGATGGCGGCGGGCGGCTGGCTCAGGTTGGAACATGCGAATGGACATCATCACTCCGAATGGTTGCAGGGGTAGAACCATTGTAGTTTGGGGTAGGAGACGGTTCGATGAAGTGGGCTGAGGTGGACTGACGGTGAAGCGGTCCGGTTGCCGGGCCCAGATGGCCAAGAGGAACCGCGATTGAGGCGGAACGTCGATTTGGGCTGGGTTGGGGAGGGCCGGTTGCCGATGCGAAACCTCACGAGGTTGGTTATCTGTGGTAGTTGAAGGTGAACTCAATGGGAATGGGTTGGTTGGCTGGATTGGGACCGAAGGTGTCTACCTCTTCGACGGCCCGTACACCGGCGTTATCCAGAGTGGGCGAACCGCTTGCGGTCTCGATGCGAACGCGTGTGGGAGCACCGCCATTGTCGACGTAGAAGGTGATGGTGACACTTCTGCCGGCAGAGCTATGGGGGTCCGGATACTGCTGGGAGTAGTACTGCTGTACTTTTTGACTGATGATCCGGATATACCAGCCGTAACGTTCGCCCAGGGTTCGGCTCTGGACGGTGATGGTGGCGGTTCCGTTGACGGTCTGCACCGTGGCTTCCGGAAACTGCATGGCGCTCTCGCCGGTCTGGGCTTTGGGGCTGGGAGGCGTGGGCTGAGGGTGCAGTGGTGGAGGCTGGGTGCGGACGGGAGCGATTTTCCTGGGGAGGGTCTTGCGCTTGATCTCGATGTCAGTATCACGCGGCGGCGGAGCTGCCTCTGCCTTGGGCGGTGGCATAGGCGCCGGGCTGGGGTTCTGGGGCGCCAGGACCTGATTCTCTACCGGCTTGAACTTCTGGGGTAGAGGCAGGGTCGATACCATGGATGCCTGGATGGCGCCGACGGAAGAGGTGCTCTCGCCGTAGTGATGGGAGGATACGTTGAGGAGATAGCCCAGGCCGATGAAGGTGGCGGCAACCAGCAGATGCAGAACGATCGCTCCGAGCAGACCACTGCGGAACGGATCGTCGGGCAGGTTGCGGGATAGGGCAGGGGCACTCATGGTGACGATTCTTTGTCTGGTCCTCAGGGGGTGTTCTTTGCCTGGTTTCTGCAATGTACTTTGCCGGAGCGGGCGGTTGATGTTGTTCCGTTGACGGGTTTAGCGGGTGGTGCGGCGCTGGATGCCGGGACGGATACGTTCTGGCGGGTCTCTTCCGGGTGAGGGAGACGAGTTGGGGGACGATGGGTTACTGCTGCAAGGGTTGGGTGACGATGCTGATGTTCATGATGCCGGCCTGTTTGACCGCATCCATCACGGAGGCGAAGGCTCCAAAGGGGACCGACTGGTCGGCGCGGAGGTAGATCACTTTCTTCTGATTCTTCGGGTTTGCCGCGAGCAGGGCGGGCAGATCGTGGATGTTTACTGGCTTGTCCTGGAGGTAGACGTTCTGGCCCTTGTCAATGGTGACGACCAGGTGAACCTCAGTAAGCTGTTTGACCGTGCGGGTGTGGGGGACGGCGACCTGGATGCCGCTCTGCAGCACCGGGGCGGTGAGCATAAAGATGAGCAGCAGCACCAGCACCACATCGACCAGGGGTGTGATGTTGATGTCTGCCATCGCTGTCTGGGTCTTTCCGTTGGAGGTGAAAGCCATGGTCAGGACCTCCGGCGGGGATCATCCGAAGATGGTGCGGGTGAGCCGGGCTGGTAGAGCGCGGCGTTCTCGATGGCGTTGAGCAACTCGCGGCCGAAGTCGTCCATGCGGGCGGCGAACTCGCGCAGGCGGCTGGTGAGCTGGTTGTAGCCCATGACAGCAGGGATGGCGACGATGAGGCCTGCGGCGGTGGTGACCAGGGCCTCCGAGATGCCGGGAGCGACGGCGCGAAGCGTGGCAGCGCCCTCGGCGCCGAGGCCGTGAAAGGCGTCGATGATACCCATGACGGTGCCGAAGAGGCCGACGAAGGGACCGGTCTGGGCGATGGTGCCGAGCCAAGCCAGGCGGCGTTCCATGAGGGTGAGAGCCTCGCTGGAGGCGGTTTGAGCGGCTCGTTCCAGGCCCTGGGGGTTGGGAGGGGTGCCGCGGCCGCCGCTCTGGCGCTGGTACTCGTCATGAATCTCATTGAAGACGGCGACCAGGGGGCTGGGTTTGAACTGCTCGGAGATGGCGGCGATTTCACTGAGCCGGCCGGATTTGCGGAAGGCGCGAAGGAAGCGGCGATTCTGCTGGTCGGCAGCTTTGAAGGAGCGCCACTTGGAGAGCATCACCGTCCAGGAGATAACGCTCATGATGAGCAGGATCACGAGGACGACATCGGCGGTGAGGCCGCTGTTATGAAGGATTTCAACCAGGGCGCTGGAGGATTGGCCGGCAGGAGCCGGCCCAAGAGAGGAGCCGGCAGAGTTCTGGTCGACGTCTTGCAGGAGGAGAGCGAGGGCAAACAGGGTCATAGGCGTCAATCTCAAGTGTAACTGGCGGTCAAGAGGGGAGGGGGAATCCAGGGAGATGCTCGTTCTGCGATGTTTTGACGCAGGACGGGAGCTGATTGCTGTCTGCGAGGAGAGCGGCGGCGCAAAAGTTTACAGCGGTGGAGGGTAGAGAGCGGCGGCTCCTGCTATGCTCTTGCGTGAAAGAGACCATAGAGATGCTGTTAGAGCTGCGCGCTGAGAACTATGCCGTGATCGACCACGTTGTGGCCGTCTTTGGGCCGGGACTGAACCTGCTGACCGGGGAGACGGGGGCCGGCAAGTCGATCCTGATCGATGCGCTGGTGCTGCTACTGGGGGGCAAGGCCTCCAGTGACGTGGTGCGGTTTGGCGCCGAGAGGGCGGTGTTGGGATGCGTTTTTGAGAGCACGCCGGGGGCCGAGGAGATTCTGGAGGCGAACGGAATTGATCCCGAGGGGGACGAGATTCTTTTGCGGCGGGAGATCTCCAGCAGCGGCAAGGGGCGGGTGTTTGTGAATAACCAGCCGGCGACGGTGGGGGTACTCCGGCTGTTGGCTCCGGAGTTGGCGCTGGTACATGCCCAATCGGAGACGCTGGTGGCCTTCGATGGGGCGCAGCAGCGGATGTTGCTGGACAGGTTTGGGGAGATCAGCAGTGAGGAGGTGGGGGCAGCCTATGCGCAATGGAGGGATCGACAGGAGCAGATTCGGGAGTTGCGCGGCCAGGAGCAGGATCGGCTGCGGCTGATGGATCTGTGGAGCTTCCAGTCCAGGGAGGTTGCCCAGGCGGAGGTTCTGGACGCGGAGGAGGATCAGCGTCTGGAGGCGGAGAAGCGGGTGCTGGCGAACGCGGAGAGACTGTTTACAGCGGCTGCCGCGGCCCAGGAGTTGCTCTATGAGGCGGAGGTCTCTGCGGAGACGTTGCTGGGTGGGGCGTTGCGCCATGTAGAGGATCTGGCGCGGTTCGACGCGCAGTTCCAGGAGACGGCGCAGCAGTTGGCTGCGGCCAAGGCCAGTGTGGAGGACGCCGCAGCGGTACTGCGGGACTTTGCCGGCAGGGTTGCCGGGTCGCCGGAGAGGCTGGTGGAGATTGAAGACCGGCTGGCGGTGCTGGAGAGGTTGAAGCGGAAGTACGGTAGCACCCTGGCCGATGTGATGGAGTTTGGGAGAACGGCGGCGGCGAAGCTGGCGGAGATGGAGAACCGGGATGCGCGGCTGGCGGAGATGGAGCGGGAGTTGACGGCCTGCGCGGAGACCTACAGGGCCGCGGCCGGAAGACTGAGTGCGGAGAGGAGGGCGGCGGGGACGAGGCTGGCCAAGGCGGCCCAGCGGCAGATGAATGAGTTGGCGATGCAGGCCCGGTTTGAGGTAGAGGTGGTGGATGCGGGCGGGCAGAGCACGGGCAGGGGGGCGGACGGTGATGCCGAGGCGTGGACAGCGTATGGATGGGATCGCGTGGGATACCGGATTGCGACGAATCCAGGGGAGCCTTTGAAGGCCCTGACCGAGATTGCATCGGGTGGTGAGATGAGCCGGGTGATGCTGGCGTTGAAGGTGAGCGTGGAGGCGGGGGTGAGTGCAACGCAGCGGAAGGGGAAGACGGCGTTGCCCAGGACGCTGATCTTTGACGAGATCGATATCGGGATTGGTGGAAGGGCTGCGGAGGCGGTGGGGCAAAAGCTGAAGACGCTGTCCCGGACCCAGCAGGTGATCTGCATCACACATCTACCTCAGATTGCAGCGTTTGCGGACCAGCACTTTTTGATTGAGAAGATGGAGCGGGGTGGGAGAACGCATACCGGGGTGCGGCAGATGAAGCCGGAGGAGAGGGTGGAGGAGATTGCGCGGATGCTCTCGGGAGCCAGTTTGACGGAGACCAGTCTACGACACGCGGAGCAGATGCTGAAGGCCAGCGGAGCGGCCTAAGGGAGGGGCCGAGAGAGGGGCAGAGGCGGGTCGAACGAAGATCCCGGAACGGACTGTGGGATGGGCAACCTTTTGGTGGTGGGGCGCATCTCCCGGGGCATCTCCCAAGGAGGCTATGCGTATGTCTGAGCAGAGGAAGTGCGCTCATCCGCCGTGTGGCTGTATGGTGCAGGAGGGAAAGAAGTACTGCTCCCAGATGTGTGAGGACAGCAAGGGTGTGGCGTCGATTCGATGCGACTGCAAGCACCCGGCCTGTACGGCTACTTAGCGGCATTGGCCGGGGCTGGGGTTGGGCAGGCAGGGTGAGCGCGACGTCTGGCTGGGAGGAATGCCGGGCGCCGACGCGGCTCAGCGGGAGATCCGGGAAGACGACTCTGCCACGGTACGCCAGGCTGATTTCTCCCCCAGGCTGGAGGGGGCGACAGCGCCATCCGGGGGGCGAAGAAGGTATACTTGATCGGTGAGTAAACTTACCGTGCCTGCCGAGAACACTCGTCCAAACTCGGGCGAAACCAGTACCAAGCGAGTTCTGTTACTGAAGCCGAGAGGCTTTTGCGCCGGGGTGGTGCGCGCGATCGACATCGTTCAGATTGCGCTGGATACTTTTGGGGCGCCGATCTATGTACGGAAAGAGATCGTCCATAACAGTTATGTGGTGAATGATCTGGCCCAGAAGGGCGCCATCTTCGTCAATGAACTGGACGAGGTGCCGGAGGGTGCGCGGGTGATCTACTCAGCCCATGGGGTGAGCCCGGCGGTGCGGGAGGGGGCCAGAGAGCGGCAACTGAAGGTGATTGACGCGACGTGCCCGCTGGTGACCAAGGTGCATATTGAGGCGATCAAGTTTGCCAAGCAGGGATACTCGCTGGTGCTGGTGGGGCATCGCGATCATGAAGAGATCCAGGGGACGCAGGGTGAGGCTCCGGATGTGACGCAGGTGGTCTCGTCGGTGAAGGAGGTCGAGGAGTTGGAGGTGGAAGACCCGAAGAAGGTCGCCTACCTGACGCAGACGACGCTTTCACTGGATGAGGCGAGGCACATGATCGAGGCGCTGAAGAAGAAGTTTCCCGATATTGTGGGGCCCCATGCACAGGACATCTGCTATGCGACGGAGAATCGCCAGTCGGCGGTGAAGAACGTGGCGCATGAGGCGGATCTGGTGCTGGTGGTTGGATCGCGGAACAGTTCCAACTCCAACCGGCTGGTAGAGGTGTCGCAGAAGATCGGGACACACTCGTATCTGATCGACAAGGCAGACGATATTCAGCCTGTGTGGCTGGAGGGCGTGGAGACGGTTGCTATTACGGCGGGAGCGTCGGCTCCCGAGATTCTGGTGCAGGAGGTCATTGCCTATCTGCAGGGCAAGGGATACGCCTCTGTAGAGGAGGTCGAAGTGATGCCGGAGAACGTGCGCTTCGGGCTGCCGGAGGAGATTGTCTCGGCGATTGCGTCAGCGCCCTCGTCCTCGCCGGTGGCTGGTTCTTCATTCTGAAGGAGTGGATGGACTGGCGATCTGTGATGGGCGGATGGCTGCCCGGCACGGTAGCGCGTCGTTCTGTGGCTGAAGCTGGAGGGAAGTTGCGTCCGCTTCAGGGTGTGCCGGCGTGCGCCGGCGAGTGGAGGAGTGGCATTTGTATCCGGAGCCTATGAGAAGAAGACGATCCAATCCGCAGACGACGGCGCAGCCGCGATTTGGGCGGATCGACCTGGCGATGGAACAGGTGAGCGAGGGCATTGAAGACGCGACCAACTGGCTGTTAGGCCAGCAGCACGAGCTGGGATACTGGTGCGCGGAGTTGGAAGCCGACTCGATGCTGGAGTCCGACTACATCTTCATGCACACGCTGCTGGGCACCGGAGACCGGGGCCGGATGGAACGGGCAGTGAATGAGATTCTGCGCCACCAGAACGAGGATGGCGGCTGGAGCCTGTATCCGGGTGGGCCCAGCAATGTGAACTACGGCGTGAAGTGCTACCTGGCGCTGAAGCTGATGGGGTGGAAGGCGGATCATCCGCTGATGGCCAAGGCGCGCAAGAATGTGCTGGATCTGGGCGGTGTGGTGGAGTGCAACACCTTTACCAAGATCTATCTCTGTGCCATGGGCCAGTACGACTATGACGCTGTGCCGGCTGTTCCTCCCGAGATCATCCTTTTCCCGAAGTGGTTCTATTTCAACATCTATGAGATCAGCGCCTGGTCGCGGGCGATTCTGGTGCCGCTGTCGATCATCTACGCGAAGAAGCCGTTCAAGAAACTGACCCCAGAGCAGACGATCGACGAACTGTTTGTGGGAGGACGCGAGGGTGCGAACCTGCATCTGCGGTTTGACCGAAAGCGGCTGATCTCCTGGCGCAACTTCTTTTTGTTTACTGACCGGCTGATGCACTGGTCGGAGCGTGTGCATATCCGGCCGCTGCGCAAGGTGGCGTTGAAGAAGGCGGAGCGCTGGATTCTGGATCACTTTGAGCGATCCGACGGCCTGGGCGCGATCTATCCGGCCATGCTGAATGCGATTGTTGCCCTGGTGTACCTGGGGTACTCGAAGGACGATCCTCAGTTGATTCGCGCGATGGACGAGTTTGAGCGGCTGGGAATTGACTGCCCGGAGGGGACGCCGGACTATCCGGTGGCGACCTTCCGGATGCAGCCGTGCTTTTCGCCGGTGTGGGATACAGCACAGGTGCTCTCGACGCTGGGTGAGGTGGGACTGGCGAAGGATGATCCGCGGCTGGTGAAGGCGGCCGACTGGCTGCTCTCCAAGGAGATTCGCTACAAGGGTGACTGGTCTCACAACGTGAAGGTCGCCGAGCCGAGCTGCTGGTGTTTCTTTTTCAACAACGACCATCAACCGGATGTGGATGATACGGGCGAGGTGCTGCTGGCGCTGAAGGCCGTGGATAATCCGCGCGAACGCTATCAGCATGATGTGACGCGGAGAGCGATCGAGTGGGTGTTCGCCATGCAATGCAAGAACGGCGGCTGGGCGTCCTTTGACAAGGACAACACCAAGAAGATCTTCGAGTCGATTCCGTTTGCGGATCACAATGCGATGATCGATCCGCCGACGGTGGACATTACCGGCCGCATTCTGGAGATGCTGGCCAGCTATGGCTACACGCGCCGCGACAAGCGGGTGGAGAGGGCGATTCAGTTCATCCTGAAGGAGCAGGAGCCGGATGGGGCCTGGTTCGGACGCTGGGGTGTGAACTATCTGTACGGCACATTTCTTGTGCTGCGCGGTCTGCAGGCGATGGAGGTGAGCTACCTGGAGCCGGCGGTGCAGCAGGCGGCCGAGTGGATTCGCATGGTGCAGAACGCGGATGGCGGATGGGGCGAGACGGCCGGGACGTATGACGATCCCAGCCAGCGCGGGGTTGGACCTTCGACACCCAGCCAGACGGCCTGGGCGCTGCTGGGGCTGCTGGCGGCCAACGATACGCGCTCTGATTCGGTAGCCAAGGGCGTTCGCTGGCTGATTGAGCGGCAGCAGGAGGATGGTTCCTGGAGTGAGTTGATGCCGGGAAGAAACGGGGAGAGCTATTACACCGGAACGGGGTTCCCGAAGGTGTTTTATCTGGGGTACCACTTCTACAAGCAGTACTTTCCGCTGCTGGCGCTGACGACCTACCGCAAGGCCATGGAGCGCGGAGAGTATGAAGCAGGTTGAAAAGGGTGCGGCCCCGGAAGGTTTTGCAAGGCAGTGCAAGAGTGAACCGCTGACAGCAAAGTTGCTGCATGCACGAAGATGTCAAGCAAGTACGGGAAGAAGGAGTGATGCTGTATGGGTATTCCCATCTCACAGATGTTGACTGTTACCTCTTATGTTCTGAAGCAGAAGCTGGCAGGACGGAAGCGGTATCCTCTGGTGCTGATGCTGGAGCCGCTGTTTCGCTGCAACCTGGCCTGCGCCGGCTGCGGCAAGATCCAGTACCCGGCGCATATTCTGAAGGCCCAGTTGACGCCGGAGGAGTGCTTCCGCGCGGTGGAGGAGTGCGGCACGCCGATGGTGTCGATCCCCGGCGGTGAACCGCTGCTGCATCCGCAGATGCCGGAGATTGTGGCCGGACTGGTGGCGCGAAAGAAGTATATCTACCTGTGCACCAATGCGCTGCTGCTGAAGGAAAAGCTGCACCTCTTCAAGCCTTCGAAGTATCTGAGTTTTTCCGTACATGTGGACGGGGAGAAAGAACACCACGATATGTCCGTGTGCCGGGAGGGTGGGCACGATATTGCGATGGAAGGGATTCGCGCCGCGGTGGCGGCCGGATTCCGGGTGACGACCAACACGACACTGTTCGATGGCGCGGACCCCAACTCCGTGCGCGCGCACTTTGATGAACTGATGGGCGCAGGCGTGGAGAGCATGATGGTGTCGCCGGGTTATACCTACGACAAGGCTCCCGACCAGAACCACTTTCTGGGCAAGGCGCGTTCGCGCAAGCTGTTTCGCGCCATTCTCTCCAACCGGAAGAAGAGTTGGCAGTTCAATACGCATCCTCTGTTCGCTGAGTATCTGATGGGCAAGAGGGACTTTGAGTGTACGCCGTGGGGCATGCCGACCTATTCGATCTTTGGTTGGCAGAAGCCTTGCTATCTGCTGCAGGATGGCTATGCGGACAGCTTCCAGGAGTTGATGGAGACCGTGGAGTGGGCCAAGTATGGAGCCAAGAGCGGTAATCCGCAGTGCGCCAACTGCATGGTGCACTCCGGCCATGAGGCCTCAGCGGTGGATTACAACTTCAGCTCGCTGAAGGGCTTCTGGGAGACGGCGAAGAAGTACATGTTTCCTTCGATGTACGAGGATGCGGATGCGCAGAAGCTGTTGAACGAGTGGCCGGTTGCCAGCCATGGACGGCTGGTGCAGATCGGCCAGAGCCCGGCGCGGGTGGTAGTAACGTCGTCGGAGTCTGTGGATGAGATGACCGGCGTGTCGGGCGACTAAAGCATCCTCCCTGCAGGTGTAGCGCAGGCCCCGGCCGGCTTGCCTGCCTGGGTGAGAAGAAGACGGCAAGCGGCAGACGGAGAGCGAGATGGCGACAGCGGAGCAGGAACACCTGAAGATCGAACAACTGCAGCATGCGGCTGCGGATGACCTGGAGATTGTGGCCGGGCGGGAGCGCGAGAATCTGGAGGGATGGATTCCGGAACTGGCCACCGAGTCCGAGGTGCGCGAGGCGCTGGAGAAGGCCTTTGACTACCGGGGCGACGTTACGGTGACCTGCAAGGACGGAACGACGGTGGAGGGCTATCTATACGACCGCCGCAGCGGCGCAACACTGGATGCATCTCTGATCCGGATGATTCCGAAGCCGGGTGCGGGAGCACCGCCGCAGCGGATGATGATCCGCTACTCTGATATTGCAGCATTGCAGTTCAGTGGGCGGGACACGGCTGCGGGCAAGACCTTTGAGGCATGGGTGAAGAGCTACTGGGAGAAGAAGGCGGCGGGCGAGAAGGATATCCGCATTGAGCCGGAGGCGCTCGACTAGGCCCTCTTCTTTGCGGGTGTCACACGAGGCCGCAACATGGGGAGGCGGTTTCCCGGTTCTTTACAACCCAAGGCGGGGCTGCCGGCTGGGACGGAAAGAAGGCGCTTCCGCAGGGTGCGATCCTGCAGCCACGGTCAAGGTAAGGATGCTTTGCAGACAGCGAGGCCGGGGGACGACCTAGACAGAATGAACGCCGCGCCCTTGGTAGAGTGAGAGTTCAGCGGAGCTGCGCTGGACAGCGTTGACAGGACCATATGCGGTTATTTGTTACCGGTGCAACAGGATTTGTGGGGGCGCATGTGGCGCAGTTGGCAGAGGCGCAGGGAGCGCAACTGCGACTGCTGGCGCGGGCCAGTTCACAGACCTCACGGCTGCCCAGGAGCGCTGAGTTGGTGGTTGGGGATCTGCGCGAACCGGAGGAGTTTGCCGGTGCGCTGGCGGGATGCGATGCGCTGATCCATGTAGCAGCGGACTACCGGCTATGGGTGCCGGACGCTGCGGAGATGTACAAGACCAACGTGGAGGGGACACGGAGGTTGCTACTGCTGGCGCGGCAGGCCGGCGTGCGGCGGGTGGTGTATACCAGCAGCGTTGCCACGATGAGATTCAAGACCGATGGCACCGTGGTAGACGAAGAGACGCCGGTGAGTGAGGCCGATATGATCGGACACTACAAGCGGTCCAAGTGGATGGCCGAGCGGGTGGCGCTGGAGGCGGCTCGTGACGGGCAGGAGGTGATGGTGCTGAATCCGACCACGCCGATCGGTTCACTGGATGCCAAACCCACGCCGACCGGAAGGATTGTGGTGGACTTTTTGAACCGGAGGTTTCCGGCTTATGTAGATACGGGTTTGAACCTGGTGGATGTGGAGGAGGTGGCCCGGATGCACCTGGTGGCGCTGGAGCGCGGCAGGGTGGGGCAGCGGTACATCCTGGGCGGAGAGAATCTGACCCTGAAACAGATTCTGGACCGGCTGGCGGAGATTACGGGGTTGAAGTCTCCGACGATGAAGGCCCCGCATACGCTGGCAATGATGTTTGCGTTCTTTGATGAGTTGGTGACGGGGAGGCTGCGGGGCAAGGAGCCGAGGGCCACGGTGGAGGCGGTCAAGATGGGGCGCAAGAAGATGTTTGCCAGTTCGGCCAGGGCCGAGCGTGAGCTGGGGCTGCGCGTGGGGAGCGTGGAGGGGGCGCTGCGCGCCGCCTGTGCCTGGTTTGTGCAGAATGGGTATGCGCCTGCTCCGCCGAAGGATGTTGTTCAGGAGCGGGTGAAGGCGGGTTGAGATGTGGGCCGCCCGCCCGCCCATGGTGAGGGAGGATTGCTCCGATCTTCAAAGTACGAATCCACCGAAACTTCGCTGCGATTCCGGGGTCATTACCGCCAAGGCAGTGGAAAGATTGCACGGGCAAGTCAAGACTTTGAAATGGTTATCAGGAGTATCTCTATGCGGTCTTCGTCCCTCTCGATGGTTTGCGGCGCAGTTTTGAGTTGCGCCTTTTTTTTCAACACAGCCCGAGCGCAAGAACAGCCGGCGGCGGGTTCGCCGCCACCCGGTGCGGCGAATCAGGCTCCGGCAAACAGTACCGCGACGCCACCGCCAGCGGCGATACCGGCACCGGCAGCAACTGCGACGCCCGGCGGATACGCGCAGCCTGGGAGTGCCCCGTTCCCCCAACGAGGAATCCAGCGGCAGGTGCAGATGCTGACCAGACGGTTGGGGCTGACGCCAGTACAGCGGTCCGAGGTTGAGCCGATCCTGACCAATCGTCAACGGCTGATTGCGGGCATCCGCCATGATCCTACGCTGGTTCCATGGCAGAAGAGAGTGCGGGTACAGAAGGTATTTCAGGACAGCGACGGAGAGATTGAGGCGATCCTGAGCGGGCCGCAGATACAGGCCTATCAGCAGATCGTTCAGCAGAGGCTAGCCCACCAGCGCAAGATGGAACAGCAACAGATGGATGCTCCTCCCGTCGGGTAGCGGTTATCGCATTTTCAGTGTCATTGGGTATCCCGAAGAGGGCTTAGGGGGCGTTTTCATTGGGGGGACGCCCAAAAAGGTCGAGACATCGGGTACACCTGCACTGAAAATGCTCAGCGAGGCGACGGGCAGAGGATGGGCTGGTTGCTCCGCGTATGAACCTGGCATAACAGGGGATGTTACAGGCAGTTGTTACAACAAAAGATGGATAGACGCAACGGTTGAGGGAGTTGCCGGCCCATAACTGTCCCCCCCAAAAAAAACTCCCGGCAGCGCGGATTCAGAATTCCTTAGAACTACGCCAAATGGCAAGCGAGTTTTTATGAAAAAGGCAGGTGTCGTTCGCAGTTCTCTTCTGACCCTTACCCTGTGCACAGCGTCCGTGGCGTCCCTGGCGCAGGTTAGCGTTGGAGTCAGCATCGGAGTACCGGTGAGGGTACCGCCGCCGCCGCTGCCAGTGTATGTGCAGCCACCGTGCCCCACGCCGGGATTCCTGTGGACGCCTGGGTATTGGGCTTATGGTCCCGCCGGGTACTACTGGGTACAGGGCGTGTGGGTGGCTCCTCCGCACCCTGGACTGCTGTGGACGCCTGGATACTGGGGCTTTGCCGCTGGTGTTTATGGCTGGCATCCCGGCTACTGGGGCCCCCACGTTGGCTTCTATGGCGGGGTTCACTATGGTTTTGGCTACGGTGGAGTTGGCTTTGTGGGTGGCATGTGGCAGGGCGGAGTGTTCCGCTACAACACGGCAGTGGTGAATGTGAATACAGCCGTCGTCCACAACACCTACATCAACAGGACGGTGGTGATGAACCAAAACTTCAGCCATTCGAGCTTCAATGGGCCAGGGGGCGTGACGGCGAGCCCCACGGCGCAGGAGCGGATGGCGATGAATGAGCAGCACTTTGGTCCAACCGCCAGTCAGACCGCCGGCATGAACCAGGCGACGCGGAACGCGCGCGATGGCTTTGGCCATGCCAACCAGGTGAATAGCCGCCAAGGCAACCAGCAGCAGCGCATCACGCAAGGGGTGAGATCCGGCCAGCTTACCCCAGGCGAGACGCGCAATCTGCAGACCCGCGAGTCAAGCATCAACAGCCAGGCACAGGCTGATCGTGCGGCGAATGGGGGCTATCTGACCGGGCAGCAGCGCCAACAGATTAACCAGCGCCAGAATAACGTCAGCCGTTCGATCTATAACGATAAACACAACGCGAACAATGACGCGGCTGCTGCGGCGCGACAGGGGCGGTCGGCTCAGAGTGTGCGGCGGCAGGCGCAGCGCGTCTCCCATCGCAATCGGCCCCGGGGCTAGAAGCTCTCTTCTGTCCCTGAGTGTTATGACAGCGGCTGCGAATGGGTCTCTTCACTGGAAGAGACCCATTCGTGTTTATGCCTCGTTCAGGCTTCGTCAAGGCCTCCCTGCACCGTCCTGGGGGCCGATGTGAAGGGTGCAGGTTGCGCGAGGCGCGAAGAGATAGAGGAAGTTAAGGCGAGAGTGCGGCCGCAAGGGAGGGTTCAGTAGGAGAATAGAGAGGTAGGGAACGATGACAACAGGACCGGACGGTCCGGAAGAAGAGGGATTGCCGTGGCATTTGATGGTTTGCGCGACTGGATGAAGGCGCTGGAGAAGGCCGGAGAGCTGAAACGAGTCTCCGCCGAGGTCTCACCCATTTTGGAGATGGCCGAGATCGCCGATCGCGCTGCCAAGTCCGGCAGAGGAGGTCCTGACGCCGGAGGTCCTGCGCTGCTGTTTGAGAACGTCACTGGTTACGAGGGCGCGCAGGTGCTGATGAATCAGTTTGGCAGCGAGCGGCGGATGCGGATGGCCCTGGAGGTGAGTTCGCTGGAGGATGTGGCCAAGCGCATCGAGACGCTGCTGCATCCGGTGGCTCCGACCGGCATGATGGACAGGCTGAAGATGCTGCCCATGCTGGCCGAGGTTGCGGGGTTCTTTCCCAAGACGATCGACGCACGGAAGGCTCCGTGCAAGGAGGTGATCCTGCGCGGGGAGGAAGTGGACGTGCTCAAGTTCCCGGTGCTGCAGACCTGGCCGCAGGACGGTGGGAGGTTTATCACCCTGCCTTGCGTGACGACGCGCGATCCAAAGTCCGGCAAGCGCAACCTGGGGATGTACCGCATGCAGGTGTATGACGGCAAGACCACAGGCATGCACTGGCAGCGCCAGAAGAACGCGGCCGAGCACCTGCGCGACCGGCTGCGCGCGGCGACGGCGGAGAGAGCCGACGAGGTGGAGTTGATGGCCCTGACGGCCGGAGGTACAGCGGCGGCCGGGGAGGGAGCGATTCCGCAGCGGGTGGCGACGAAGATCCGCGGAGAGCGCATGGAGGTGGCCGTGGCGATCGGCACTGACCCGGCGACGACGTTTGCTGCGATTGTTCCCGCGCCTCCCGAGGTGGAGGAGTATCTGATCGCCGGGTTCTTGCGCCAGAAGGCGGTGGAGCTGGTGAAGTGCGAGACGGTGGACCTGGAGGTTCCGGCGCACGCGGAGATTGTGCTGGAGGGTTATGTGGAACTGGCCGAGTTGCGCACCGAGGGCCCGTTTGGCGACCACACCGGGTTTTACACCATGCAGGACGAGTATCCGGTGTTTCACATTACCTGCATCACCCACCGCAAGGACCCGGTGTATGCAGCCACCATCGTCGGCAAGCCTCCGATGGAGGATGCGTGGATGGGTAAGGCCGTGGAACGGATCTTTTTGCCGCTGATGAAGTTGACGTTACCGGAGATCTGCGACATCAACCTGCCGGCGGAGGGGGTGTTTCACAACCTGATGATTGTGAGCATCCGCAAGAGCTACGCGGGGCACGCGCGCAAGGTGATGAATGGCATCTGGGCGATGGGACAGGCGATGTTTACCAAGTGCATCATCGTGCTGGACGAGGACTGCGATGTGCAGGATCTGGCCGAGGTGACGCTGCGGGTGAGCAACAACATCGATCCGGAGCGGGATATTCAGTTCACGATGGGCCCGGTGGACACGCTGGACCACGCCAGCCGTCTGCCCAACTACGGCAGCAAGATGGGCATTGATGCCACCCGCAAGTGGCCCGCGGAGGGGTTCAACAGACCCTGGCCGCAGATGCTGACGATGCCCGCCGAGATGAAGTCGAAGGTGGATGCGATCTGCAGGTCGCTGGGGATTTGAGCGTAGATGCGGGGTCGACCGCGGGAGCGCGGACGATATACTGCCAAAGGCGCGGTCCGGCGCAGGAACCACAGAGGAGACAGGATTTGGCGAAGGCAGAGATTGGCATTATCGGCGGCAGCGGGCTGTATAACATGGAGGGCCTGACCGGGGTGAGCGAGGTGCGGGTGGAGACTCCCTTTGGCGATCCCAGTGAGGCGTTTCTTCTGGGCTCGCTGGAGGGACGGCAGGTCGCCTTCCTGGCGCGCCACGGCAAAGGCCATCGGATTCTGCCCTCGGAGTTGAACTTCCGCGCCAACATCTACGCGATGAAGTCGCTCGGCGTGACCAGCATCCTTTCGGTGAGCGCGGTAGGCAGCCTGAAGGAGGAGCACAAGCCGACGGATTTCGTGATTCCAGACCAGTTCATCGACCGGACCTTTGCGCGCGCCAGCACCTTCTTTGGAGATGGCGTGGTGGGCCACATCGGGTTTGGAGACCCGGTGTGCCCGATCGTCAGCGAGGTGTTTGCCGAGGCCTGCGCCGAGGTGGGGGTGGTGGGCAAGCGCGGCGGCACCTATGTGTGCATGGAGGGTCCGCAGTTTTCTACCCGCGCCGAGTCCAATCTGTATCGGTCCTGGGGTGCGGACGTGATCGGCATGACCAACCTGCAGGAGGCCAAGCTGGCGAGAGAAGCGGAGATCAGTTACGCAACCCTGGCGATGGTGACCGACTACGACTGCTGGTTTGAGGGGCATGATGCGGTGACGGTGGAGCAGATTGTGGCGGTGATGCACCAGAACTCCGACAACGCGCAGAGGGTGATCAAGGCGGCGGTCCGCCGGATGCCCGCGGATCTGAGCGCCAGCCCGGCGCAGAGCGCAGCGAAGTTTGCCATCATGACGGATCGTGCCGCGATTCCGGCGGCGACCAAAGAGAGGCTAGATCTGCTGTTTGGCAAGTACTGGTAGCAGCGGGTTAGCAGCAACGGCATTCGTGCGACAGCAAAGATTCAAGAGCAAGGATTCAAGAGCAAGGATTCAAGAGCAAGGTTCAACAGCAACGAGAGTTTTGAAGGAAGGTGCGCTTTTGTCGATTCTGGTCGTCGGTTCGGTAGCGTTTGACACTTTGGAGACCCCCAGCGGGAGACGGGAGCGGGTGCTGGGAGGGGCTGCAACACACTTTGCCCTGGCCGCCAGCTTCTTTACAAAGGTGCGGGTGGTGGGCGTGGTGGGTGAGGACTTTCTGCCCGAGCATGAGGCGGTGCTGACCTCGCGGGGGGTTGATACGACCGGGTTGGAGCACGTACCGGGAAGGAGCTTCCACTGGAGTGGGAGTTACATGCGGGATCTGGGAGCGGCCGATACGCTGGTGACGGATCTTAACGTCTTTGCCGACTTCGCGCCCAAGATTCCAACCAGCTACCTGGATAGCGAGTACCTGTTCCTGGCGAACATCGATCCGGTGTTGCAGACGCGGGTGCGCGCCCAGATGCCGGGTGTGAGAATGGTGGCCGGGGATACGATGAACTACTGGATCTCCGCGCACCGCGAGAACCTGCTGAAGGTGATGCGTGAGTTGGATGTGCTGGTGATCAACGACAACGAGGCTCGCATGCTGAGCGGAGAGAGTAACAACGTGCGGGCAGCGAAGGGAGTACTGGAGCTGGGCCCCAAGTCTTTGGTGGTGAAGTATGCGGAACACGGGTCGGCGTCGTTCTTCTCCCAGCGCAGCTTTGGTGACGGTGAGCCGCACAAGCCGTTCCGTGCTCCGGCGACGCCCACCGAAGAGGTGGTTGATCCTACGGGCGCGGGCGACTCGTTTGCGGGCGGCTTCTATGGCTACATTGCTTCACAGGAGAGGTTAACGCCGGAGGTCTTCCGCAGGGCAATGTTCTATGGCTGCGTCCTGGGTTCGCTCTCCGTGGAGGACTTTGGCACCGAGCGGTTGCAGCGCACGACGCGCGAGGAGATTGACCGGCGCTTTGAGGATCTCCGGGAGATCTCTCACCTCTGAGGTGGTTCTGGAGGGAACCCAAGAGGCCAGGCGGAGCGCGCTGCGAGCAGCCGTCTGGTTAGCAGGAGTGCTCGAGGGATTGCGGGCGCTCAATGAGGGGCGTTCCAAGACACGGCGGAGGCTGTGCGCGGGCAAGACCTAGGCCACATCAGAACGGTTGTAAAGCTTCCATGACGCTTATGCCAAGATCAAGATCAGAACGCGATGCCGCCCAGCCAGACGAGCAGGGCAAGTCCGCCGGGCGGGCGCTGCCGGGCGGTGGAGAGAGTGGGGAGCAGCAGAGTGGTGGCTGGCTGGCGAGACGCAGCCGCAGCCGCCCGCGTAGCGGGCTGCGAAAGAAAGGCTCGCTGCGCGAGGAGCAGATCTGGGTTCCGGGCGATCCGGAGGCGGTGACGCCGGTGGTTCCGGGCGAGACCTATCCGTTCTTTGCTGCAGCGGTGGTGCTGGCCTTTGTGGCGCTGTATGTGTGCTACCGGCACAGTTACCTGCTACTGTACGGCGATGCGGTGGCGCACCTGGCGATTGCGAGGCGGATTCTGGATGCCCGCTGGCCGGGGTTGGCGCAGCTTGGCGGGGTGTGGTTGCCACTGCCACATCTGCTGATGGTGCCCTTCATCATGAACCTGCGCATGTGGCAGACGGGGCTGGCGGCAGCTCCGATGTCCATGCTGAGCTATGCGGTGAGCGTGGCCGGGGTGTGGCGGCTGGCGCGGCGCATGATGCGGATGCGTTGGGCGCTGGCGGCTGTGACCTTCTATGCACTGAACGCCAACCTGCTGTACCTGGCGACCACGGCGATGACTGAGGCGCTGTTTCTGGCGATCTTCGTCTGGTCTGTGGTGGCGACAATGGAGTCTATTGCGGCGCTGCGGCAAGGAGACCTGACCACGGCGCGCGCCCGCATGATGCTGGCCGGGCTGCTGATTCTGTGCCAGGTGTTTACGCGCTACGATGGCTGGATTATCGGCGCCGTAATCTGGCTGTGCTTCGCCTGGAACCTGTGGGGAAGTGAGCCGGAGACGCGCCGCCGGATGCGTCCGTGGTTTGTGCTGTTCACGGTGTTTGTGGCCCTGGGTCCGGTGCTGTGGTTCTGGTATAACGCCCACTTTGAAGGGGACTGGCTGGACTTTCTGCGCGGGCCATACTCCGCGAGGCAGATTGAGCGGCGCACGGCTCCCCCGGGGCAGCACTACCGGGGCTGGCACAACATGGGTTGGTCCGCACTGTTCTTTACCCGCACCGCGCAGGTGGACGCGGCCGCCTGGGAGTGTGGCTTTGGCTTGATGGCCGCCGCGCTTTACGGGCTTTGGGTAGCGCTGCGGCGGCGTGCCGAGGGTGCGGTGCGCAGCCGCGGGGAGGCGTTTGCGCTGCTGCTCTGGATTCCGCTGCCGTTTTATGTCTACTCGATCGCCTACAGTTCGGTTCCTATCTTCATCCCCCAGCTCTGGCCGCACGCCTACTACAACTCTCGCTATGGGATGGAACTGTTGCCGGCGCTGGCGGTGTTTGCCGCGCTGGCGGCGGAGCGGTTGGAGGTGTGGCTGAAGTCCCGAGGCGCGGCTGGAGCACGGTTGATCGGGTCGCTGTGGCAGCCAACCGTGATGATGCTTTGCGTGGCCAACTGCGTGGTGATGATGTACTCCATTCCGCTGGTGCTGCAGGAGGCCGTGGTGAACGCCAGCACCCGGATGACGCTGGAGAACAATATTGCTTTTGCGCTGGAGGAGATGCCGAAGAACGTCCCGGTGATGATGTCGCTGACCAACCATGTTGGCGCGGTGCAGAGCGCGGGACGTGACTTGCGCAGCATGATCAGCGAAGACGACCAGCAGGAGTGGAACAAGGCTCTGAAGGATCCAGCCCACTACGCCGCCTACGTGATCGCGATCGAGGGAGATCCGGTGGCCAGGGCTGTGGCTGCCAACGCCCAGGGCCTGGCCGAGATGGATGTGATCTGCACCAGTGGCCAACCCTGCGCTCACATCTACCAGTCACTGCTGTATCGCCCGGGTTCGGGGCGTTGATCTGTGCTGGCGCGGAGCAAGCCGGTCAGCGGGATGTGATCCTGACCAGGTCGCCGTGCGAGTCTGCCTCTGGCTGTGAGGAGAAGAAGCGCCGGATCTTTTCCGCGGTGGGCTTGTTGACGACCGCGGTGAGCACCTGCGGGTCTCTCTGGACGGTCTGCCGCAGGGCCTGGACGCTGCCGAAGTGCTCGATGAGGCGCTTGCGGGTGATGGCGCCAACGCCGGGAATCTGATCCAGTTCGCTGGCGCGGTCGCGCATCTGGCGGCGCTTGCGGTGGTAGGTGACGGCGAAGCGGTGGCTCTCATCGCGAATCTTCTGAATAAGGTGCAAGACGGGAGAGCGGCGCTCCAGCACGACTGGCTCGTCTTCCTGGCCGTGAACGTAGAGGATCTCCTCCCGCTTGGCGATGGAGGCCAGAGGCTGCGTGACCAGGCCGAGTTCCTCGAGTGCCGCGGCCGCGGCGTGCAACTGGCCCAGACCGCCGTCGATGAGTACGAGGGATGGCATCGGTTTGCCCTCCTGCTGCAGACGGCTGTAACGGCGGTGAACGACCTCCCGCATGGAGGCGAAGTCATCGACGCCGCTAACGGTCTTGACCTGGAACTTGCGGTAGCTGGAGTTCTGCATGGCTCCCTTCTCCCAGACGACCATGGAGGCGACGGTCTCAGCGCCCTGGATGTGGGAGATGTCAAAGCACTCGATGCGCTGTGGCGGTTCGGAGAGGAAGAGGGCATCCTGCAACGCCTCCTGGACGGCCTGGATGCCGGGTTGCAGCACGCGGAAGCGCTGATCGAAGGACTGCTTGGCGTTCTGGCAGGCCAGATCTACCAGCGAGCGTTTTTCGCCGCGTTGCGGGGCGCTGATCTCCACCTTGCGGCCGAGGCGCTGGCGCAGCGCGTCGGCGAGCAGTTGGCGGTCCGGAACGTCGAGAGGTACGTAGATGTTTCGGGGAACGTAGGTCTGGTCGAGGTAGAGTTGCTTGAGTAGGGCAGAGAGAAAGGCTGCAGCGGAGAAGGAGGGTGACTGCGGGTCGTCCGGCGGGGCTGGCTGTGGATCGGTTTCGCTGTCCGGGTCCGGTTCGATCTCCGGTTGAGGCTCAGGAGCGGCGAGTGCTTCCGTGAGGGCGGTCTCCGGCAGTTCCTCCCAGAACATCTCGCGGCGGTCTACGATCTTGCCGGCGCGCATGTGAAAGAGGTTGAGCGCGAGCATGCCGTTCTCGCAGTGGAAGCCGAAGACGTCGGCGTCTTCCTCATCTGTGGATGCGATCCGCTGCCGGTACTGCGCCTGGTGGAGGGTGAGGAGATGGTCGCGCAGTTTGGCCGCCAGTTCGAACTGCATGTTCTCCGCAGCCTTTTCCATGCGCTGCGTGATCCGGGCCTCCAGTTCGCCTGGTTTGCCCTCCAGGAAGAGTTGTACGTCGCGGACCGCCTGGGCGTAGTCGTCCGGTGCGATGAGACCTTCGACGCAGGGGCCGAGACAGCGTTGGATGTAGTACTGGAGGCAGGCGCGGGGATGGTAGCGGTCGAGATCCACTTTGCAGCTTGGGATGAGAAAGCTGCGGTGGATGAGATCGACAAGGCGGGTGGCGAGGCTGCCGGGAAAGTAGGGGCCGAAGTACGCGCTGCCGTCCTTGCGCAGGCGCCGGGTGACGAAGACCTTGGGATAGCGGTCGGCCAGGGTGAGCTTAATGTAGGGGTAGGTCTTGTCGTCGCGCAGAAGGATGTTGAAGCGCGGCTTGCGCTGTTTGATGAGGTTGTTCTCGAGCGCCAGCGCTTCCTGCTCGTTGGCTACCAGAATGTACTCGAGATCGACGGCCTCGCGCATGAGGGATCCGGTTTTGGCGTTGGCCTGGGCGGCGGCGAGAAAGTAGGAGCGTACCCGCGTGCGCAGGTTCTTGGCCTTGCCGACGTAGATCACCTCGCCCTCTGCGTTCTTGTAGAGGTAGCAGCCCGCGCTGGCGGGCAGGGTCCGGATTTTTTCGTGGAGGTCCATCGGTTGCTTCCAGTTTAGAACTTCCGTCAAGGCCGGTTGGAGACGGGTGACGCCGCAGCCTGATTTGGAGGAGTCCGTTCGGGGTGAGCGGTAGAAGCCGCTTGCGGGATTGGCAAAGGCAGCGGCGGACCGGACTGAGGGTGGAATCAGGTAAGCTGAGGGAATGGACGTTCTGGACGTGATCGACGGGGAAGAAGAACAGGCGCGGAGCGCGGCCGCGCTGCAGCGCGCCGCCGCGATCATGGCCCGCCTGCGTGCTCCGGGGGGCTGCGCCTGGGACCGGGCACAGACCTTCGACAGCATCAAACGGTACACGCTGGAGGAGACGTACGAGGTGTTCGACGCCATTGAGCGCCGTGCGTGGCCGGAGCTGAAGGACGAGTTGGGCGACCTGCTGCTGCAGGTGTTGTTCTATGCGCAGATGGCTCGCGAGGCCGGTTACTTTGACCTTTGCGAGGTGGCCGAGAATCTGAGCGCGAAGTTGATCCGGCGACATCCGCACGTCTTTTCGGACGTGGTGGCCGAGGATCCGGATGCGGTTCTGCGCAACTGGGAGCAGATCAAGGCAGAGGAGCGGCGATCGAAGCCGGGGGCGGGAGTGTTGCTCGAGGATGTTCCGCGCACCATGCCGGCGACGATGGAGGCCGTGAAGCTGGGCTCCAAGGCAGCGAAGGTTGGGTTTGACTGGCCCAGCGCCGAGGGCCTGTTTGAGAAGTTGGCGGAGGAAACCGCCGAGTTGCGGGCAGAGGTGGAGCGTGAGGACAAGGCTGGGATTGAAGCCGAGTTCGGTGATCTGATGTTCACCATGATGAATCTGGCTCGCCATCTGAAGATCGATGCGGAGTCCGCGCTGCGCGGCAGTAATGCCAGGTTTCGCGCACGCTTCGCCGCGATGGAGAGTCGGGGTGGCGGAGCGGAGGGGCTTGCCGCGCTGACGCCGGGGCAACTGGAGGATCTGTGGGCGCAGGCCAAGGAGGCGGAGCGTCAGCAGGCTGAGCCGCAGCCAAAGGAGCATTAGGGCTGGGCGGAGGGAGGCGTTTGAGTAAGACTGAACAGGCAGCGGCGATCCGTATTGAGAGCTTCCATGCGCTGGAAGAGTTTGAGCAATGTGTTCGGCTGGAGGAGGCGGTGTGGGGTTACGATCCTGCCGACATGATTCCGCGTCGGATGTTTTTGCTGGCCTCTCGGATCGGCGGCCAGGTGATGGGGGCCTTCCTGGAGGATCGTCCGGATGCGGTGGGGTTCGCGATGGCGTTGCCTGCCTATCGTGGAGGGCTGCCGTATCTGCACTCGCACATGGTGGGTGTGCTGCCGGAGTTTCGAAACCAGGGCATTGCGCGCGCCCTGAAGCTGGCGCAGCGGGAGGATGCGCTGCGCCGTGGGTTCGAGTTGATGGAGTGGACCTTCGATCCGCTGGAGATCAAGAACGCCTACATCAACATCCAGAAGCTGGGCGCGGTGGTACGGCGTTACCAGCATGATTTTTATGGTAGCTCCAGTTCACCGCTGCAGGGCGGCCTCCCCACGGACCGGGTCTACGCGGAGTGGTGGCTGCGCTCCTCACGGGTGGAGTGGGCCTTGCGTGGCGAGGCGCAACGGTTCGATGTGGTGGATCGCGTGGAGGTGCCGGCGGCGATCTACGCCTGGAAGGCATCGTCGGGCGACCGCGCCAACGCTCGCGAGGTGCAGCGACGCAACGCACAGAGGCTGGAGTCTGGATTTGCCAGGGGTCTGGCGGTGCTTGGGTACCAGCGCAGCGAGGCAGGGGACGGAGCGTTCCAACTCGGCTGCTGGGACGAGAGTCATGCCCGTTAGGGTCTTCTGACCCGGCTGCAGCACAACAGGGTTTCCGGAGGGAGTCCCATGAAGATCGATGCCATCCACCTGCGCGAGGTTCAGATGCCGCTGGCGTACCCGTTTGAGACCAGCTTTGGCGTGACCACAGGACGCCGTATTCTGCTAACGGAGATTGAAGCGGAGGGGCGCAGCGCCTGGGGCGAGTGCGTGGCCGGTGAGCATCCCTATTTTTCTGACGAGCAGGTGGATACTGCCTGGCTGATCACCGAGATGGAGTTGGCGCCGCGTCTGCTGGAGGCGGATATCTCCAGTGGACGGGACTGTCCTGCCTTGTTCGAGGCGGTGCGCGGACATCGCATGGCCAAGGCGGCTCTGGAGAATGCAGTGTGGGAGTTGGATGCCCAGCGGCAGGGGAGTGCGCTGGCCAAGCTGCTGGGTGGAACCCGCGAGACGATCCCCTGTGGCGTCTCGATTGGGATTCAAGCGACGCCGGAACGACTGATGGAGACCATTGCCAGGGAGCTTGCCGCCGGCTATCAACGCATCAAGCTGAAGTGCAAGCCGGGATGGGACACCGAGATCTTTGCGATGGTGCGCGAGCGCTGGCCGGAGATCCTGCTGAGTTGCGATGCCAACTCGGCCTACCGGTTGGACAATCCCAGGCACATGGCGGCGATCGAGTCCTGGGAGCAGTTCAACCTGCTGATGATCGAGCAGCCGCTCTGGCATGACGACTTTTACTTCCATGCCCAGCTTCAGCGCCGTATCCGCACCCGCATCTGCCTGGACGAGTGCATACGCAACCGGCGAGACGCGCGAGCCGCCCTGGAGTTGGGCAGCGGAGGGATCATCAATATCAAGGTGGGCCGCGTGGGTGGGTTCACGGAGGCTCTGGCGATACACGATGTTGCGCAGGAGTTCGGCGTTCCGGTTTGGTGCGGCGGCATGCTGGAGAGTGGCATCGGCCGTGCACAGAACATTGCGCTGTCGTCTTTGCCGAACTTCTCGCTGCCGGGCGATGTCTCGGCCTCAAAGCGCTACTGGGCGCAGGACATCATCGAGCCGGAAGTTACAGTGAGCCCGCAGGGAACCATCATGGTTCCTACAACGCCGGGCCGCGGCTATGCGGAGCAGCGGGATCGCATTGAGCGGATTACAGTGCGCCGAAGGACGCTGCTGCGCGGCGAGGCGGTGACGGTGTAGCGCCGCCCTGATGGGTGCATTCTGCGTTTTCTCTTGACCGGGAGGAGTTAGCAGGCTCATCTGACGCTGGAAGTTGAGTTTTTCCCATGGAGTAGCCAATGTTGGAAAGGCGGCTAAACGGACACTTTTCTGTTTGATTGGCGCCATAATTGACATTTTGTAGGGGTAGTGATAGTTTTCCTCCTAATGAACTTCAGTATGCTCCTGATTGCCCATAAGCGATCAGGTTTTGGTCTCAGCGAGAAAACGAATACTGGCTCTTCAGCCGGGTCGGATCTGCTTTGAGCTGAGCATGCCTTGGAAGAGTCAGTTCCTGGTCTGGAGTCGTAACCGCACAGGGCAGACGAAATGCCCTTTTCCAGTCGAGGGCAGGATCCGGGCCTTTGCTGTACATGCCGTTTTGCACCGAACAGTTGTGGGGTTGCTCGAGTCTTGGGTGTGGTAATGCCACAATACCTGTGCCTTAGGAGGCAATTATGTTCCGTGAAACCGCTTACAAGTGCATTCTGGGCCTTAGCTTTCTGGTGGTGGCGCTCTTCGTGCCAGGCATTGCGCGCGCACAGGTTGATCAGGGAACGATCAATGGGACGGTAGCCGACAGCTCTGGCGGGGTGATTCCGGGAGCGACAGTGACTCTGACGGATAACGCTACTGGCCTGACCTTGACGAGGAGTACGAATGGCAGCGGGTTCTACTCATTCACGCCTATAAAGATCGGAATGTACACGATCTCCGTTACCTCGCCCAACTTTGCGAGAGTCGTCCAGCAAAACATCCATGTCAATGTGAGCCAAGTGGTGAGCGTGAATGTCACCTTGAAGCCGGGTACGGTGGCGCAGACGGTGACGGTAGTCTCCACCCCAGAGTTGCAGACGGAATCGGCAGAAACCGGCCAGGTTTTTTCAACACAAACTATCAACAATACGCCGTTGAACGGAAGAAATTATGTCTTTATCGCACAACTGACCACCGGTGCAGCAGCTCCGCAACAGGGATTTGGTCAGATCGCCGGAATGGGTGATTTTACCTCCAATGGAAGTCGCGCAGACCAGAACAACTTTGTTTTGGACGGCGTAGACAACAATTCGAACATGCAGGACTTCCTGAACGGGGCGACTTACGCGGTGCTTCCGCCACCGGATGCTCTGGCCCAGTTCAACGTGCAGACGAGCGACTACAGCGCGGAGTTAGGCCGCTCGACTGGTGCGACCGTCAACGCTTCGATCAAATCGGGAACCAATCATATTCACGGCTCGCTGTTTGAGTACCTGGAGAACGACCGGATGAACGCAGCGAACTACTTCGACACGGCCGGAAAGACGGCGTTTCACATGAACCAGTTTGGTGCGACACTGGGCGGACCCATTTGGAAAAACAAGATTTTCTATTTTGCGGATGCACAGGGCACGCGGGTCTCGGAGTATCAGCCGGCCTCACCCAACAATACGGTTCCGACCCCAGTAATGCTTGGTGAGGCGGAGGGGCCGAATGGTGTTACGGCGGTCGGAAACTTCTCCGAGATGCTGAACCCCAACAATACTGTTGGCCTGGGACCAATTCCGCTGTATGTGACGGGCGGCAACCAGGTGGCGGCGCCGGGAGATACCGATCAGGCAGGAGCGACACCCAACTACCTGAGTTGCAATGGCGCACTGAATGTAGTCTGTTCGCCGAATGCGGTAGCCACCTCGATTTTGAAGCTCTTCCCCAAGCCAAACCAGGGCGCGCCCAATCAGGTCTTCAATAACTACACCATTCCTCCTTCAGCCATCTCGAATGATACAACGCAGTACGACGTGCGTCTTGATTACAACTTTTCGCCAAACGACCAGATGTTCGGACGCTACAGCTTTGACGACAATCCGAGGTACTACGCGCCACCGCTGGGCATACTGGATGGCGGGGGCTTTGGAACCTCAGGATTTGACAGCAATGATGCCAAGAGCGGCGTCTTCAGCGAAACCCATTTCTTCTCGCCTTCGTTTTCGAACGAGTTTCGGGTCGGGTTTAACTGGCTCTCTGCGGCATACTTGCAGATTAACAATAGTACCGATCTGGCGGCCCAGTACGGGCTGGGAGGAATTCCGTTCGGTCCAGCTCTGGGTGGTTTCCCCGAGATTGGATTTGGCGGATTTATCAACGGCATTGGTGTTCCATCGTACATGCCTTCCTGGGAGAAGCAGAACGTGCTGGAGATTCTGGACAATGTGTCCAAGCAGTGGGGCCGGCACACGGTTAAGGTTGGCGTGGAGTTCCAGCATGTGCGTTTCTACGGGCTGCAGCCTCCCAATGCGATTGGCAATGAGCAGTTCAACGGCACTTATACGGACAACCCTGCGAACAACCCGACCTATGACTCCTATAACGGCAACTCCATTGAGGTAACGGGTTCCGGTGTGGCCGATTTTCTGCTGGACGATATGAATAATTCAACGCTGAACACGGTGACACCCATCACAAATCTACGCTGGTATGACGCTGCGTACATCCAGGACGATTGGAGGGTGACGCCGCGGCTAGCCGTGAATCTGGGGCTGCGCTGGGAGTACACGCAACCGCTTGAGGCACTCAACAACATGCAGGCAAACTTCATCGGCAATTATGTAAACAACAATCAAGGTACAGGCACCTACTTGATTCCAGAATCCGAGCGAACCTTCCCCATGAGCCCCACGCTGTTGCAATATCTGGCGGCGGACAACATCGCGGTGCAGTACACCTCCAACAATTCGCTGGTGAATAGTTACTTCAATAACTTTGCGCCGCGAATCGGAGTGGCATACAGCTTGGACAACGAGACGGTGATTCGCGCAGGTTTTGGCCTCTTTTACGGCGGACAGGAGAATGTGGGCTTAGGGTTGAACTTAGCGAATAATGCGCCGTTTTTTGTCACGGCAAGCTTTCTGCCGAGTCCCAATGTCTGTTACGATGTGAACGGCACGGTTACCTGCCCCACCAACGGGGAGACGCTGGAGACTGGCTTTGGTGCGGCTGCCAGTAGTGCAACGGCGCTGGCAGACGCCGCCGGCATCGGCACCGTATACTCTGACCTTCAAAATGACAAGACCGCTGTGACCGCGGCTTACAACCTGAGTTGGCAGCGTATGCTGAGCCGTTCGACGACCTTCACCATCAGTTATCAGGGCAACCAGAGCAAGCATCTGCGGGATAGTTATCAGCCGAACGTGTATCTGGGTGCATTTCCGCTGGGCGGCAACAGCCTAGCTCTGCAGCCTTTCCACGATTTCTTTATGGTGGCAGTGGCGAATGAGGGAATTGCCAGGTACGACTCTCTACAGACAAAGATCGACAGAAGATACTCGAACGGGCTTTACTTTCTGGCCGGCTATACCTGGGCGCACTGCCTGGACGATGCGATTGGCCCTATAGGCCAGAGCGAGGTTGGGGGCTATCGCAATCCGGGTTACCTCGGCTTCCGCTATGACTATGGCCCATGCGCGCAGGACGTGCGCAACCGCTTTACGTTTTCTCCACAGTACGATCTTCCCTTTGGTGTGGGACGGCAGTTTTTGAATCGCAGCGGCATCCTGAACGAGATTGCCGGTGGCTGGACGACGAGTTTCGTTTTCCAAGCGCAGACCGGGAACCCGATCTTTGTCAACTCTACCAATCAAGGCGAAAGCTATCCCAATCGAATAGGGAATCCATATGCCCCTGGCGGAACGGATAATCCTGTGACGCAACCGGGCTTTGTGTGCGCTACAAAGACGAAGACCATCGCCCAGTGGTTCAACCCCTGTGCATTTGAAAACCCACCGGAGGCGACGCTGGGCCCGACCAACGCCAGCGCGAACCTTATCAACTACCAATCGGCCGGACTGATTCCATTTGGTCCTTACGGGCGTCAACCTGTAGTTGGACCAGGATTCTGGGATTTAGACATGTCTCTGTTCAAGAGTTTTGCGATACCCTATCATGACTCGTCTTTGCAGCTTCGTGCCGACGCGTTCAATTTGTTGAACCATCCCAGCTTTGGGAATCCCGGTAGTGGGCTTTCGGGAGGGAACAGTCAAGCCATCAACTCGACGCGGTTCGAGGGAGCGAGCAGTGGCGTTCAGCAGGATCAGCGCGTACTGCAGATGTCGGTGGATTTGAAATTCTGACCAAGGCAGAGGATCCATTCCTGTCTTCATTGTCTGGGCGGGGCTCTCCCAAGGAGAGTTCGGTCCAGACAAATCTTGTCTTCAGGCAGTCCTTCGGGATTTCAACCTTTCCAGCCACATCTCTGGACTTCCGCGGCTCCGAGATCCAGCAGTATCCAAAGGTGAGCCCGGCATTCGGATGAGCGGTACATTGAAGATGGACCGTTCTGTGCATCCTGCCGGCCGGACATGGATACCAGCCTGGTGCACTCCGCGGGATTGATCTTCCGCCAATGGCGAATTGCTGGTTTGATTGACAGGCTAAAGATTGATTTCATATATTGTGCTTTTGGTAGCGGTACAGGCTCGGCTACTGGTCGAGAGCCAGACCAAAATCCAGAAAGTGCAGTGTTCCACGCGCAGATTTGTTCTGTCGTCCCGCGTTGCGGAGAGGCTATGAACGTACACCAGAGCTTGAGCGTGAGTCGACGCGACTTTCTCCGCAACGCGATCGGCGCTACCACCTCTCTTTGTGCCCTGCGCCCCCTCAGCGCCATGGCCCTCTCTGGTGGGCGCAGCCAGAAGGCCGTGATTATTACGTTCGGTGGAGGGGCAAGAGACGACGAGACCTTTTCCGTCGATGGACAGCAGTATATTCCCAATCTTCTGAACACTCTCGCTCCGCAATCGTGCTTCTTTACCCAGGTGATCAATCGGGGAATCCTTGGGCATTATGTGGCCACCGCGAGCATTGTGACCGGCGCGTATGAGACCTTCGACAACTTTGTCGCTCAGCCGCCGGCATATCCCACGATCTTCGAGTACTTCCGCAAGGACCTTCGGAGGCCGCGTGAAGACGCCTGGGCGATCGCTCCCGGAAATCTGTTTGCGCAGATGGGGGCGAGCCGGAATCGTCGCTACGGCCCGGCTATTGGAGCAGAGTTGCTTCTACCCAAGCACCTGCTGGCGTCTGTGCTGGGGACCGCAAACGTCCCCCTGCTGGATGCTTATCCCAACCTGCTGCGTGGAAACTACGAGCAGCCCGATGTGGCCAACAGCGAGGGCGTGAGCCAGGACCATGAGCAGATGGAACGCATGGTGGAACGTCTGCAACTGAATTCCGCGGATCTTCGCGCACGTGTGGCGGCGATGCGCAGCCCCGACGAACTCTCCGTGTACTTTGCCAAACACGTGATGCGGACGTTTGCCCCATCCCTGCTGTTTCTTGTGCTGCACGATATCGATATCGCTCACTCCGGGGCCTACTCTCTGTACCTTGACGGGATTCGGAGTACCGACCGGCTCTGCGCGGAGATGTGGCGGGAGATCCAGAGCAATCCGGAGTACAAGGACAAGACATCGTTGTTCATCATGCCCGACTTCGGCCGGGATGGCGATGGTGACGCAGGAGGAAACGGTTTTCAACATCACCGCACGGGAAGTGCTTCGGCGCGAACGACATGGATGATGGCTCTGGGCCCGGCGGTGCGCCAGAAGACGGTTGTGCAGCGCCCGCTTGAATCGATCGATCTGGCCGCAGCCGTCTCCCGCGTTCTTGGTTTTGATCCGCGACTGATGCAGGGCAAACCAATACCGGAGCTGATGGGATGAACACCGGCCTGACTGTTGAAAGCTTCGCCAGTTATCCTTCCGGGGGGAGAGCATTGGCGATCTCGCAGCTTGATGCGCTGCGCCGGATTCCCGCTGCTCTATTGCCAGTCTTTCTTGTCGAGTTGAAGGTCTACGACTGGAGGTTCCCGGTCGAGCAGCGGGAGATTGTGGATCGATTGGAGTTTGCAGGCTCTCATCCAGAGGCTCTCAAGGGGTTTCGGGGAATCAGGTTGCCGGAGAATCTGGGATGTGGCAACGGGTTGCAGGACCCGCAACGGCTTCTCGGCCAGGTGAGTGCGTACCTGTGGTCTTCGATGCAGATGGATGCCTACCGTGCGGCCGCAGACCATTTCGTGGGACTCTATGATGCGGCGGCCAAACCCGAGTTGCCAGCGATTCCCCGCCTGGTGATGATCTGTGTGGGACAAGATGCGAAGCCACCTGACGGCCCCATGTTTGCGAAGCTGAGAAGTTCAGGTCAGATGCAGACGAATGTGCGCGCTGAAGGAGCCACGGATGCGCTTCTCCATACGCTCCGAAGGAGGAGCCAGGCGGACGGCGCGCCTTACTCGACCTGGTACATTGATGGCGGAAGCCCGTACCCTGGTGCTGCCGGCCAAGGGGTGACCTCAGTGTTCTATCCGGCGCTTGCTCCGCTGAATCAAAGGATTCTTGCGGAGATCGAGTCCTGCATCAAAGCTGGTAGCGGTCCGGAGGTGTTGCAGCGAGATCTGGCGGAACTTGCGCAGCAGGCACCAAGCGCCAATGATCCTGCTCCGGATCCCCGTCTGTGGCACTTCTCGGTATCGCTTTTGACCGAAGGCTCCGGGACGCAGATCTTCAGTACCACCTTTGTGCAGTGGGCGGCGCGCGAAGTGCTGCGGCGAGCCAGACCTACGACGCTGCTGGCTCGGTTCGCGCCGAGACAGCGTGAGAAGCCCTTCAATGCGATGGTGGCGTCGGCTGAGAGCACGAACGATCTGGATCCGGCTGGATCGCTGATCGATGCGGAGATGAGTGCGTATTACGCCTATCTGGAGTTGATGAGTTTGCCGCACTCTGATAGCTCGGCCTTTCTTGTCTGGTTTGAAGGTCAATCTCAGGCGTTGGTTGCCGGCCCCGGAGTTCCGGCAGGAACGGTGAGCCACGCCTCCACGACGATCTCCGATCTGTTGGCCAGAGTCAGTGCGTAGAGGAGGCAGCGATGGTCAGTAGCCAAGGGGCGAATGATCAGGCAGGAAGATGCAGCCATTCGCGGTGAAGTTCTGACCAAAGCCGCTCTCCGCGTTCCAGAGTTTTTTTGACCCATTCTTACCCCTTGGACGGTATGCCGCATGCGCTCCGACGGCGTGCTTTGGCTCTGTGCTTGACGGGTATAATGCTACGCAGCCGACAACGGCAACCCTTGCAGGTCTACTCAAGTTCGGTCGTCCGCCGAGAGGCGGCTGGTCGATGATGCCAGCGGTGTGGCAGGCTGCGTATTTACCGAGGCGTCTCGCCGGATGTCACACATGGAGCAGAGAAGGAAGATGACGATGAAGATTCGCGGTGCTGCCGGTTGCGTGCTGCTGGCCGGGATTCTGCCTTGGATAGCCGGCGTGGCAGCGGCGCAGACCACGGCGCAGCCTCCGGATAGCAGGCTGATCTTCCAGACCGGTCAGCCCTGGCTGCCACGCACCAACGTCAATGCCGACACCGTAATGGTGTATGGAATAGACGATACTACCGCTGCGCGCATACGCTCCTGGCGGGAACACGGTTACCGCGTGACAGTGATGACGGGTGTGGCATGGGGGCGCTATGCGCCGTATCTGAGGGGCGACTTTGACGGAAAGCAGCACTGGGACGAGACGCAGCAGGAGAAGAGTGGCAAGCTGATTCTGCACAGCGGGCGCGACGTGCCGTATATCTCGCCCAGCATTTCGTACGGCCGCTACCTGGCCCAGGGCGTGGAGGCCGCGCTGGACGCCGGGGCCGAAGCGATCTATCTGGAAGAACCGGAGTTCTGGGCGCGGGCTGGATGGAGCGACAGCTTCAAAGAGTCCTGGCAGGAGTACTATCATCAGCCTTGGCAGCCGCCCGACAGCTCGGCGGATGCACAGTACCGTGCCTCCAAGCTGAAGTACTATCTCTATCGGAGGGCGCTCAAGCAGGTCTTCGACGCGGTGCGCAGCTACGGTGTGCGGCATCACCGCGTGATACCGTGCTACGTGGCCACGCACTCACTGATCAACTATGCCCAGTGGGCGATTGTGAGCCCGGAGTCATCGCTGCTGCGCGTCGGTGCGGATGGATATATCGCCCAGGTGTGGACGGGAACCGCGCGTGTGCCCAACGTCTATGACGGCGTGCGCAAAGAGCGCACCTTCGAGACGGCCTTTCTGGAGTATGGCGCCCTGCAGAATATCGCGCGATCGTCGGGCAAGCGGATCTGGTATCTGAATGATCCCATCGAGGATAATCCGAATCTCTCCTGGGCGGATTACCGTGGCAACTGGGAGAGCACGCTCACGGCATCGCTGTTGCAGCTGGTGGTCTCGCGCTACGAGGTGCTGCCGTGGCCGGAGCGCATCTTCGGGGTGAGGGGCGTGCACATGGCGGAGACTCCGAGCGTATCCGATCCGAGCCCGGCCAAGGTTCCTATCCCTCGAGCGTATGAGACGGAGCTGCAGACGGTCTTTCACGCGCTGGGCCAGATGCAGCAGCCAGCGACGAAGGTGAGCTGGGAGTCGGCTGGAACGGAAGGGATCGGCGTGCTGGTCTCAGATACGCTGATGTTTGAGCGCGCCGCTCCGGATCCCTCTGACCCTAACCTGGGCCAGTTCTACGGTTTGGCTCTGCCACTGTTGATGCACGGTATGCCCGTGGAACCGGTGCAGATTGAGAGTACCTACAGCGAATCGGCACCGGGATTTCTCAGCAGCTACAAGGTTTTGCTGCTCACCTACGACGGCCAGAAGCCACCCTCGCCGGCGTTTCACACGGCGCTGGCCGCATGGGTACGCGCCGGAGGCGCTCTGGTGGTGCTGGATGATGACAAAGACCCGTACAACCACGCAACCGACTGGTGGAACTCCAATGGCCGGCACTATGCCACACCGCGGGATCAACTGTTTGAGGCGCTGGGTTTGAATCCGGCGACAACGGGTCTGCACTCTGTGGGCAAGGGCTACGTTTTGTACGCGCCGGAGAACCCTGCGGCGCTGACGGCCTCGCCCACTGGTGCGCAGACGGTGCTGGGTTATGTGACGACGGCAGCCGGGGCCGTTCATCTGCCCATCAAGGAGACCGGCACGCTGATTCTGCGGCGTGGTCCGTTTGTGATCGCCGCTGGACTGGATCGGGAATCAGGCGACACGGCTGAAGCTGTAGCGCAGCCGGCGCAGGTGCGGGGCGATCTGATCGATCTGTTCGATGCGGATTTGAAGGAGAGCAGTACGGTTGCGATTGCCCCCGGTACCCGCGCCCTGCTGCTGGATGTGAGCTACTTCAAGTCGTCCTCACCGCGCGTTCTGGCGGCTGCGGCCAGAGTGACTGCCGAGCACGTTACTGCGCGGAGCCTCAGCTTCGAGGCCGAGGGCATCGACCAGACCCAGGCGGTGGTGCGGATTCTAGCTCCGGGTGCGCCGCGCTCGGTGACGCTGGACGGCAAGCCGCTGGATGCTGGCCAGGTTCAGCAGACGGGCCGTACGCTGCTGCTGCGCTTCACCAACACCGTAACCCCGCAGAAGGTTCAAGTACTGTTTTGAAGGGTTTTCTGGGCGTGCGTGACGTTTGGAGTGATGTGCAAGGCGGGTTTTATTGAGGAAGGGCGATAGCTAGTTGTTGCTGTAACAGAGCGATAGGGCGCAGAAGGTTCTGTGTCTGGTCGTGAAGGATGAGGCGCGGTGCGGCAATAGCATTTTCGGTGCAGGTGTAGAGAGGCGCCTCGACCTCAATGGGCGTTTTCCCCAATGAAAATGCCGCTGCAAGCCCGCTTCGGGGTGCCCACCAACACCGATATTGCTAAAAGACATGTTTCCTGCATGTGTAGCTGGGGCCTCGACATGAAGGAGCATTTTCTTCCGAAGAAAAGGGCATGGCACACCCCTTTCGGAGTATCCATCGACAGGCAAAATCTATATCTCCGTTGTTCCGGTATATGAACCAGATCTGCTGAGCAGGCAGGAGATGGTGTTCTGGAGATTCTCTCAATCTTTGAGATACTTGAGCCCTGCCGTGCAGCAGCCATACTGGCCGCTGCGTGGCTGCGAAGAGATTCCATCTCCGGGATCGTATCCCGGGAAGAAATAGACGGCTGCTGTATCAGGAAGGTCGCTATGCGGCGAAAGTTTCACCTGTTCCCCGGTTAGACGCAAGATACCTTCCGCAGGCTAGCAGTGTAACGGGCCTTGGGTTGATTTATAGTCTGCTTACCGGGGGGATGCGAACGCTGAGCTTCCTCAGCCGCGGGGAGGCTTTATTCGATATGAATCCAAGCGAAGGTGAAACAGTCATAGGACGTGAGATCAGGTTTCATGGCGAACTTTCCGGATCTGCCGACCTGATCATTGACGGCGAAGTCGATGGCCAGATCCGGCTCCCCGGAGCTCGGCTTACGATCCGCGCGGACGGTCGAGTTCACGCCAGTATCTTTGCGCAGGAGGTCATCGTTGTCGGACGCGTGGAGGGTGAGATTCGAGCTACCGGCAGAGTGGAACTACGGGATGGTTCCAACGTGCTGGGTGACGTCTGCACCGCGCATCTGTCCATGGAAGAGGGAGCCACGATGCGTGGTTCGGTTGACCCTGCCCGGGCCGACCAACCCTTTCCCGAAGAGACGGGCGGGAGCACGACGCATCTAACCTAGCGCAGCAGGTTCCGGAGGAGAGCCCTTGGGCCTGTGTGGCACGGAGGGGGATTGCCATGTTTGACATCTTCAAGAAAGAGCGCGGTTCGTCCGCGCACTCGGTGGAACGACCTCCGCGGCACTCACGCGGTTGGATTGAGGTGCGCAATTACCTGCAGAAGACGCCCTCGCTTCGGGTGCTGGACTTTGGCGCTACCTCGCCGGCGAACATCAACTATCTGACCTCCCGTGGCCACAGCGTTTACATGGCCAATATTGTGCAGGATGCTACCCGGCCGGAGTGGATGAAGCCGGCGCCAGAAGGCGAAGACCAGAAGGCACAGCCGCAGTTCGATACGGAGGGGTTCATCGCTGCGAACCTGGACTTTTCGGGTCGTGACTTTGACGTGATTTTATTGTGGGACACGGTAAATTATCTGCCGCCTGAGATGGTGCCGGCGCTGTTTGAACGGCTGCGCAAAGTTCTGCGGTCGGATGGACTTCTGCTGGCCTTTTTTCACGGCCGTCTCAGCGGTCCGGAGACGGCTTATGCGCGCTTCCAGCTAAGTGACGCGGATGAGTTGATCGTCCACGATGGCGGAGAGTTCCCCGTGCGCAAGATCTATCAGCCGCGCCAGGTGGAGAAGTTTCTGGAGGGATACAGCAATACGCGCTTCTTTCTGGACAAGGACAATGTACGCGAGGTGGTTGTATTTCGGTAGGTGCAGGGTGGGAGAGAGGTGCAGCGAACGTAACTGGGGGTGCTCCCCGCGGACGCAAATTGCAGGGGCAATTTGAAGTGCATGTGCGATGGCTGTTCTCGTAGCCATGTCAAACGTGGGTTAAATAGTGCTGGCCCGATCAGGTATTGCCGATCGGGCCAGATTGGACCTGGTAGCTGGAAGTCTTTCGAATAGAGCCGTGAGTTGAGGGTGGCGCGGGGTACGACTACCAAATCCATGCCTGTTAAGCAAGCCGGCGGTCTGCGATGCTGCTGGCTGGACGGATTACTTTGCCGATGCCTCTTTTTTGCCGGCCGTCTTCTTGACCGCCTTGGGAGCTGCTTTGCGGCGCTCTTCCCAGCGGAGTTTCATTGCTTCAGCGATGCGCTTGCGGCCTTCGGGGCTGAGGTTACGCCGCTTGCGGGCCTTCCGGGGAGCGGTGGCTCTTGCTGCCGCCCGGGCTGCATTGGTGCTACCCTTGGGACGTCCACGGCGCGGTTTCTCTTCAAAAGAGCCTTCGTTCAAACCAATAAGAACAGCCCGTGCCTGCTGCAGCGAGGCGATCTTGGCGTCAATTTCAGCAACAATCTTACGAACGTCCATCTGTTATTTCCTCTCCGGTGTTGCCGATTTGTTGTAAGTAATTGTGAATCGTCCGCAACGTACTAAATTTTATATTTGTACCTCCACAACTGCAAATGTCCAGTGCATTCTTTTTCGTGCGGAATAATTCTGCGTGCGGAATCAACTTCAAGCGCACCGCGGGTTATTGCAGCGGAGAGTCATGTTGTTACGGATGGGTGTTCCAGAATGGGATGTTGGAGGATGTCCATGGGAGAGGGCAGCCGTCGCTGAGGAATCTTTACATAACCGGGCCGGGTCGATGAGTTTATCCCGGCTTTCTTGTTTGGAGCGACGGAGCCGAACCAGAGGAAAAGGGACTGGCGGGAAGGGCCTGGACGAAGGATTTTCCCGAGGGAGAGCTGCTCAGAGGGCGTGGCACTGGGTACAACCACTGTAGTTCTGCTATAGACTCGAAGCGATGCGGTCGATTCCGATGCGGCTATGGGCGCTTGCTCTTCTGTCTGCTCTCCTGCAGATGCTTCCTTTTCCCATCGCGGGTCCGGTTCCTCTTTGGCGAAGGTTCTTCTGCTGGTTCTGCCTTGTACCCCTGCTGGAGGCGCTGTTGCATCATGATCGATCCGGCAAGCCACTGCGGCTACTGCAGGGAGCGGTTCTCGGGTATGTACAAGGTGTCCTGTGGTTTGCGGGCAACTGTTACTGGATCTACCGGACGATGCATCTGTATGGCAATATCCCGCAGCTCCCGTCTTTTGGCATTCTTCTGCTGTTCGCACTTTATCTTGGGCTGTACACGGCGGTTTTTGGGTTGCTGGTTGCCGTGCTGGGCCGCAAGTACTCTCGAAATCAGGTGCTTTGCGCCGTTCCATTTTTATGGGTAGCGGTGGAGTTGGCACGTGCGCGCATCACGGGATTTCCCTGGGACCTGTTGGGTTATACGCAGATCGATAACCTCGTGATGACCCGGCTGGCGCCTTGGACCGGAGTGATGGGGCTCTCTTTTGTCGTCGCTGCGGGGAATGCACTGTGGCTACTTCGCCCGGAGAGAGCGAGGCGAGGGGATGGGAGCGGAGAGTTGCCGGAGCGAGGACTCCGTGCCGGGGTCCGGCTTTCTGGTGTGGCGATCGCCGCTGTGCTGGCAGTTGCTGCGACGTTGGAGGCAATGGGTGGGGCAGGGAGGGTAGCCGAATCGGCTCCAGAGGTCGCCACACTGCTGCAGGAGAATCTGGGGGTAGGAAGTGAGGCTTCCGGAGAGAGTGAGAGCAAGCAGCAGATGCTTGCTTCATTTTCCCGGCTTAGCCTGCAACCTGTTTATCGCATTACGAACAAAGAGTACCGTCTTTATGGCGCCAGACCAGGGCAGCCTTCGCGGATCATCATCTGGCCGGAGGCTCCGACGGACTTTGTGGACACCGATCGGGAGCTGCGTGCATCTATCGGCAAGCTGGCGATTGCGGCCGGAGCCGCAGTGATTGTGAATGACGTCACGGTCGCTGGATATGGCAATGGCCAGCCAAGGCTGTATAACTCCGCCAGTTTCTTCCGGCCGGATGGATCCTATGCGGGACGTTACGACAAGATGCACCTGGTGCCTTTCGGAGAGTATGTGCCTTATAAGCCACTCTTCTTCTTTGCCGGCAGCCTTCTCGACGGCCTGCTCTTTGTCCCGGGAGTTCATCGCTCGGTGTTTATGGATGGGGGTACGGTGTATGGCGTCTTTATCTGTTATGAGTCCATCTTTGGCGACGAGTTGAGACACCTTCCGCTGGAGGGCGCCCAGGTGCTGGTGAACATCTCCGACGACGGATGGTATGGCGATACCAGTGCGCCGTGGGAGCATCTTGATATGGTTCGCATGCGCGCCATCGAAGATCATCGTTGGGTGCTGCGTGCGACCAACACGGGAGTGACTGCGGTGATTGATCCCCGTGGGCGTGTGGTGCGAACGGTTCCGCGCCACATCCGCACCTCTGTTCAGGTTCCTTTTGGCTTTTGCAGCGATATTACCTTCTACTGCCGCCACGGAGACTGGTTTGCGTGGATCTGCGCTCTGATCACCGCGATGATGGCTTTGTGGGGTGAAAGGCCGGGCAGAGCAACCGACTCGATGGGCCGGTAGTCGCACGGGCGCGGTGGCTTGGCTCCGAGGTGGAATTTCGGGTGGGGTAGAGTGCGATGGATGGATACCGGGTAAACTATATCCATGCTGAGTGATCTTGAGTTTTCCTACTCCCCGGTCCGCGAGAAGGTGCGTGAACTGCGGGAGTATCTTTGACGCCCCTCGCCTGAAAGCTGAGTTGGCTTCTGTTGAGCAGAAGATCTCTGACCCTTCCGTCTGGGCTGACGCCGCAAAATCACAGCCGCTGATGCGGGAGCGCAAGCGCCTGGAGACGCTACTGGCGGATGAGGCGGAGTTGGAGCGGCGTTCCGACGATATTGACGCGTACTTCGAACTGGCCCGGGAGGGCGAAGATACCGAGGGCGATCTGAAGCGTGAGATTCCCGCGCTGCTGGAGTTTGCCGATAAGCTGGAGAGCAAGACGATGCTGTCCGGCGAGACCGATCCGCTGCATGCGATTGTGACGGTGCATCCGGGCGCTGGTGGTACCGAGAGTCAGGACTGGGCCGAGATGCTGATGCGAATGTACCTTCGCTGGGGCGAGCGGCAGGGATTCAAGGTCGATATCAATGAGATCCAGGATGGTGACGAGGCAGGCATCAAGTCTGCGACCTTCACCATCGCCGGGGAGTTTGCCTTTGGGCTGCTCTCTGGCGAGACCGGCGTACACCGGCTGGTGCGCATCTCGCCGTTTGACTCTGCCAAGCGCCGCCACACCAGCTTTGCCAGTGTCTTTGTCTCGCCGGAGATCGACGATACCATCGTCATTGATATCAAGCCGGAAGATCTGCGGATCGACACCTACCGCTCTGGCGGCAAGGGTGGTCAGCATGTGAATACGACCGACTCCGCCGTGCGCATCACCCATATTCCGACCGGGCTTGTGACCGGCTGCCAGAACGAGCGGTCGCAGCACAAGAACAAGGATCGGGCGATGAAGATGATGCGATCCAAGCTCTATGAGTATGAGTTGGAGAAGAAAAAGGAGATCAGCCGCAAGCTGGAGGACTCCAAGCTGGACATCAAGTTCGGCTCCCAGATTCGCAGTTATGTTCTGCAGCCGTACCGCATGGCCAAGGACCTGCGTACGCGGGTGGAGGTGGGCGATGTGGACAAGGTTCTGGATGGAGATCTGGAGCCTTTTATCCGTGGGTATCTGAGGATGCGCAGGGAGGGCGGGATTCCGGCGCCGGTGATCGAAGACGAAGAGTAGGGCCGTTTTCCTGTGGAGTGGGCCGGGAGCGGCAGGTAGTCCCCGCCCGCTCCGTCAGATTGTGCGCCGTCCCTCCAGTGCGCGGGTCATGGTGACCTGATCGACGTACTCGATGTCGCTACCGGCGGGGACGCCGGTTGCGATCCGACTGATGAGCAGCAGCGGATGGCGCTTGTGCGCTTCAATCGAGATGTAGTGGGCGGTGGCTTCGCCCTCAAGGGTGGGCGAGGTTGCCAGGATCAGCTCTTCAGCGCCCTCCAGACGTGGCCAGAGGTTGGTGAGGCGCAGTTGTTCCGGGCCGACGCCGTTGACCGGAGAGAGGGTTCCATGCAGCACGTGATACAGGCCGTTGAAGCTGCCTGTCTTCTCGATGGCGCTGATGCTGGTGGGCTCTTCGACGGCGCACAGGAGACGAGCGTTGCGCGTCGGGTTGGAGCAGTACGCGCAGGGATCGACGTCTGTGATGTGATTGCAGAGCGAGCAGAGACGGAGCTGCGCGCGCAGGTGGAGGATGGCCGCGGAGAGCGCCTGGGCGTCGCTGCCGGGAGCGCGAAGAAGGTGAAAGGCGAAGCGCTGCGCCGACTTGGTGCCGACGCCCGGGAGCTTGCGCAACTCTTCGATGAGCCGCTCCATGGGCTCTGCGAAGCGCGTGGCCATGGTTAAAGTCCAGGGAGGCCGAGGCTCCCGAGCATGCTGGCGGCGTTGGAGGCGCCGGCTTCATCCGCCTTGCGGACGCAGGTGTTGACGGCGGCGACGATCAGGTCTTCGAGTAGCGTGAGATCCAAAGCGGCGGCCTGGACGGCGGAGGGTGCGATGGTGAGGCTGAGCAACTCCTTGCGTCCATTCATGCGAGCCTTGACGGCTCCGCCGCCGGATTCGGCCTCGACGATGGAAGCGGCCAGACGCTGCTCCATGGTCTGCTGCATCTGCCGCGCCTGCGCCAGCATCTCCTGCATCTTGTTCATATCAATTTCCATAAGATTCTGCGGACCTCAATGGGGTGCTGGACGGATGTCCGGCTCTTTGGGTGCTGCGTGGGGAGGGGTCTACCGCTGCTGGTTCAGTTCTTGCTCTTCATTCCTTGTCGCGGAGGTCGATGATGTTGCTGATCTCGGCCGAGAAGAGCCGCTGGGCCTCCTGGACCATGGGGTGCTTCTGCGCCATCTCTGCGACCGAACCCTGGGCAGCCGCGCGAGGTTTTCTGGGGGCGGCGGTTGTGGTGGAGGTTGCGGGAATGAACTTCAGCGTGAGCGTGCCGGAGCTGGACCGGCGGAGGGCCGCGAGAAGGATACGCTCCGCGTCGCTATTGAGGATCACCGGCAGCATGGTGGAGGAGAGGGTGGTGTGAATCTCAAGGATGTTGCCGTTGCGGCTCAGGGTGGAGTCTTCGATCTGCTCGGAGGCTGACTGCTGGCCTTTGACGGTGGCCAGGGCGGAGACCAAGACGGTTTGCAGGTGGTCCAGATCAAGGTCGGAAGCGGACGATGGAGCCGTAGCCGGAATGGCGGATGGGTCGGCTGAGGCGGCCTGGCCTGCTACGAGTTGCGGTCCATCCTGGACGTAGTTGTGAAGGGCGGGCGAGGAGGCTGAACGGGGGTCGTTGGCCAGAGCCAGAGAGCCGGAGGTCGCGGTGGAAGCGCCGGAGCGAAGGCCTGCGTCCTGAACCGGTTTGGGGGGGGGCGTGAAGCCTGGGTCCGCTGCCGGAGGCCGAGGGCCTGGAAGATCTGGCGGTGAGGTGGATGGATGTGCGGGTGTGGCTTCGGGGGTCCGCATGGAGCTGTGCGCCTTGGCGGCCTGCTCCGGCGGGTTGGCGGGCGCGCCGGAGGGTCTGGATGGCGGCGCGGGGATGGTCCTTCCCGGTTGCGTCGCCGTCTGGGGCGCCGGTTGGGGCACAGGCTGCGGTATGGGTTGGGGTGTGGAGTTTTGAGGCGAAGGAGCGGAGGTGGACGCTGCAGGACGGGCTGAAGGTGCGGGAATGCCGGGGAGGGTGGCGGGATTGGGTCCCAATTGGCTGAGGACTTCTTCTATCGGCAGCAGGCGCTGGACGTGGACCAGTTTGAGCAGGCCAAGCTCCAGGTGGAAGCGCTGTTCCTGACGGTAGCCCAACTCGTCGAAGGTGCGCAGCAGAATGGAGAGGAATCGGGACAGATCTTCCTCGGTAAAGAGGGCGGCGGAGCGGGCGACGCGGCTGCGCTCCTCCGGGGAGATCTGGAGCAGATCGGCGGCGATGCCAGTGGCGTCGGCATCGGGAGAGAGGTTGGTGACCTTGGCGACGATGGTGTTGCGCAGGTAGCGAACGAACTGGCGAGCCAGTTGGGGTGCTCCGTTGCCGGCGTCGAGCAGGCGCCCGGTGATGGAGAGCACCTCTGCGGCGTTGTTGGCGTGGACGGCCTGAAGGATCTGCTCATAGACCAGGTTGGAGACTGAGCCCATGAGCTCGCGCACCTGGCCGATTTCCAGATGCGGCCGGCCTGCCGTGGCCTCTTCCTCTCCGAGGGCGGGCGCCAGAGGTGCGGAGGCGATGGCCTGGTCCATGATGGAGAGGGCGTCGCGCATGGAGCCGTCGCCGGCCTCGGCCAGCAGGGTGAGAGTAGCGTCGTCGGCTTCGATCTTCTCCTGATTGGCGATGGAGCGAAGCTGGCCGATGATGTCGTCCAGGCGGACGGCGTGAAAGCTGAAGTGCTGGCAGCGTGAGCGGATGGTCTGCGGGATGTCCTCAGGCTGAGTGGTGGCGAACATGAAGATGGCCCAGTCAGGGGGCTCTTCGAGGGTCTTGAGCAGGGCGTTCCAGGCGGCATCGGTGATCTGGTGCGCCTCATCGAGGATGATGATGCGGTACTTGCTCTTGTTGGTGGGCCGGGTCTGGATCTTGGCGGTGAGCAGGCGGGCGTCGTCGATGCCGCGGTTGGTGGCCGCGTCGATTTCCTCGACGTCGAATGAGTGCGACTCTTCGAAGATGGAGCTCTCCTGGCGGGAGGCGGAGGAGATCTCCCGGCAGTTGACGCAGTTGCGGCAGGGCTCCTGGGTAGGACGCTCGGGTGTGCCCACCGGCGTGCTGCAGTTGAGTGCCGCCGCCAGGATGCGCGCGATGGTGGTTTTGCCGATGCCGCGGTGACCGCTGAAGATGTAGCCGTGCGCGATGCGTTGCTGTGACAGCGCGTTGAGCAGGGTGCGGGTGACGTGGTCCTGCCCGACGACGTCGGAGAAGAGTTGGGGGCGGTACTTGCGGGCTAAGACTTGGTAGGCCATCTTCGAGGTGTGCTAACGAGGTCGATTGTATCGCCCGGGGGTGTGGAGGGACCTGCCGGAGGGGGAGGACGAGTTCCAGCGGGGCAGAGACGGGCGGTGGCTGCTGGGGGGTGTCGCAACGAACAGCGCCTGGCGCCGGTCTGGTTCAAGTTCTGCCAGGGGGATGGGCGAGGAGGTGTGGCTTGCAGCGCCGGTTCGTTGTTCGGGTCAGGATGGGCGGCTCTTGCGGGCATTCCTGCGCGCCTGGCGTTTGAGCTCTTCGTCGGAGAACATGGTGCCGCGGCACCGTGGCGCGTTGCAGTAACAGTCTGCGGCCTCGTCGTCGGAGTCGTAGAGGTTGTACTCGTAGACCAGCTCTTCGTTGGCCGCGATGTCGCGGATGGCGCGGATATAGACGCGGCCGTTGGACTCCTCGGTCTGGCAGTTGGGGTCGCAGGAGTGATTCAGGAACATCGCCGTGCCAAAGCCATCGATGACCTCGCCGTGGTCGCCGAAGCCGAAGAGGTAGGTGACGGGCCGGTCGGCGTAACGCTGGTCGGCGACCTCCTTGGAGATGCGTGGTCCATCGTACTCCAGAATGCGGCGGCCTTTGGGGATGGGGTCCAGGGTGTAACAGCCGGCGGCGTGGATGGAGGAGGAACGGATCAGAAGACGGGGACGGCGGGCGGTGCGGCTCGGCATGGGTTGGAGTATAGCAAGGGTGCAGCCGGGCTGCCGGCGCGGGGCTATCCCAGGCGGTCAGGATGTCGTCTAATAGAGACATGCTGAGGACGTGTGGGCTGAGACGATCGCTGTTGATTGCCGCGGGTATGGCGCTGGTGTTTGCATGGCAGGTGGCGCGCGCTGAGCCGCAGGGTGGCTGCACCTTCACCGATGACAGCGGCAAGACCGTCTTCTGGCCGAACTGCCAGCCGCCCGTTGGGAGCCAGGCACCGGCTGCAGGCACGCAGCCGATCGCTCCGGCTCCAGTGCCGGTGCCGGGGGCGAGTGCTGCCAAGAGCTTTCCGTATCCGGGCGAGCCGTCGAACCAGAGTTCGGCGGGCAGCCAGAGTGGAAGCGGCGCTGCAGGTCAGACGCCCGCGGCCTCGCGTTTTCCATTCCCTGGAGACAATGCCTCGAGCGGTGCTGAGCCGTCGGCCCCATCTCCTTCGTCCTCCCCAGCGGGAGGTGGGTCCTCCGGAGGTTCAGGTGGCTCGGGCAGCACCCCCGGCAGCAGTTCGAACGACGATGGAAGTTCCGCCAGTCCGGCGGGCGATGGAGATACAGATCCGGCTGCGGCAGCGGCGGCGGCGCGCCGGGCGGCGTGGATGAAAAAGGAGCATGGTGGAATTGACTTTCACCAGACGAAGAGTCAGCGCGAGGTGGAGGATCTGAAGGTTGCCGCGTTCTATGAGGGGAACGGGAACTACAGGGGAGCCTATCTCCGGGCGCTCGATGCGGTTTCGATCGCTGACGATGACGCCGAGGCTCACCTGGCGGTGGCGGAGGCGGCGCGGCGGCTGGGCAAGCTGGATGAGGCCGAGACGCAGTACAAGAAATGCCTCTCCATGGATCCGGTTCCGAAGGTGAAGAAGGCGGCTGCCCGCGCGCTCAAGGAGATGACCAACGGAGGTTAGGCCGGTTCTTCCGGGAGCCGCTTTCCTGGGCCGCCGGCAGGCTGCTTCAAAGGGCGGAGGAGAAAGGCTGGTGTGCCGGAGGGAATGGGGCGAGGGAGCGGCTTGACCCGGCCGTCCCTGGGCGGCGCGGGCGTGGGCCTGGTTCCGCTGCCGGCCCCAATCTTGCCGCCAGTCTTGCTTCCAGCTTTGGTTCCGGGGTCGGTGCCGCTGGGAGCGGCTGTGTCTTCGGTGTCGTCTGCCTTGGCCATCTCGACCTCTTCGCTGAGGTCGTCTTCTACGTTGAGGTACTTGCGCAGGTAGCGGAGGGGTTCTTCCGCCAGCGCCATCTCACGCAGATGATAGCGCCAGGCATCGCGGCGGGCAGAGCGGCGGATGAAGCCCTTGCGTTGTACGGTCTGAATAGAGCCGTCGGGCATGGGGCGTTGAAATGTCTGTGCGGGGACGGAGAAGGTAATCTCTTCGCCGGCCTTCCAGAAGGCGTAGGCGAACTCATGAGAGAAGAGGAGCGCATAGTAACGGCGCTGCTGGTCGAGGAGGTTGAGGGCAGCCTCAGCGCTGATCCAGGGAAGGCCGAGCCGGCTGGTGTACCAGCGGCGAAACTCGAAGCCGTTGCCGCGCGCGCGGCCTACAACGATCGTGAGCAGCTCCAGGCGGGTCATGGGGCAAGGTGTCAGGGAGCCTGTGGATCAGGTGCCGAGGTGACCCGACCAGTCTACTCCCTGGCGGGATTCAGAAGAGTCCGGCAGGAGATGCCGGCAGAAGAAAACGGTGGAACTTTAGAACGAAAACGGGAGAACGGCCAATAGCTATTCGCCGTAGTTGGTCTCCTTGCGGATGCGCTCCCGCAGCGCATCGACGGTTTGGGGCGGCAGATTGGGCAGAGCCGGCGCCAGCCGGGCGTGGCGCTTCTGCCACACGCGCAGCAGGAAGAGGACCAGCACGATGCCGAGCAGGAGGAAGGCGAAGGGGCCGATCCAGGCGACATCATCAAAGCCGCCGCGGACGGGTTCGGCCAACACAGTAGGGCCGTACTTGGAGACGAAGAACTTGAAGATGGCGGCATCGGAGGCGCCGGCGTTGAGTTGGGCACGGAGGTCTGCAATCTCCGCGGTGGAGTTGGGGCAGCCCACATGGTTGCACTCCAGCAGGATCTCGCTGCAGCCGCAGGTACACATCAGGTCGTGCCCCAAGCGCTGGAAGCGCGCTGAAGGGGATGTGGCGCCGAGCATGGTGAAGGCAACGAATACGACGAGCAGGAGTTGCATCGAGCGCTTATACATGAGGGCCCTCGGGCGAGTTCAAGGGAGAGGGTGTCCGTTGCAGGTTGCCGCCGAGCGGCAGACCCGAGGGGACCGGAAACGCGACCTCAAGACGCTGCGATGAGGTCTTCAGCTTTGGAACCAGGGCGATGAAGGTGCCAAAGACCACAACAACCAGGCCCATCCATATCCAGTTGACCAGCGGATTGATGAAGAACTTGATGATGGGCTTGTCGTTGTCCGGATTGGTGCCCTCAAAGACAACGTAGAGATCGTTCTCCAGGGTGGAGTGGATGGCCACGATAGTGGCTGGCTGAGCGTGATCGGTGTTGACGAAGTAGACGCGCCGCTCCGGGGCAAGGCGCACGATCTTCTTCCCGTTGTGGAAGACGTCCAGCAAGGCGAACTCGGAGTCGTAGTTGGGGTTGGAGTCCTGGGAGTAGCTCTGGCAGACGATCTTGTAGCCGTCAAGGTTGATCGAGTCGCCGAAGCTCATCTCAGCCTCTTTGGACTGGTTGAAGGCGGCGCCGGCGAGACCGATGAACATCAGGACAATACCGAAGTGAACCAGATAGCCGCCATAGCGCCGGGTGTTGCGGCGGGTGAGCAGGATGGTGGACTCGAGGAGGTTCTTGCCGGTCTGGGTTCTGACGACGTTCGCGCCACGGAGAAACTCAGTGATGATGGCGGTGATGACCCCTACGCTGAGGGCGATGCATACCAGGGCGTAGAGATTGGAGGTGACCGCGCCGTCTGCCTGGGAGGCGCTGGACCAGGGGCGAACACCGGCGATGAGCAGGACGACGGTGGTGAGGATGATGGAGATGGAGGGGAGGACGAAGTTGCGGCGGATGGCGCGCAGCGAGGTGGAACGCCAGGCCAGCAGCGGGCCTACCCCGGTGAGGAAGAGCAGGAAGATGCCGATGGGAACCGCTACCCGGTTATAGAAGGGAGCGCCCATGGTGACCTTGGAGCCCTGCACGTACTCGGAGAGTACGGGAAAGAGGGTTCCCCAGAGAACGGTGAAGCAGGCGGCCAGAAGAACGAGGTTGTTGAAGAGGAAGGAACTCTCGCGGGAGACGAGCGACTCAAGGTGATTTTCAGCGCGGAGGTGGTCGCGGTTATACAGGAAGGTAAAGATGCAGACGGCTGCGGTGAGGACCAGGAAGGCGATGAACCAGTTGCCGATGGAGCTCTGCGCGAAGGCGTGCACGGAGCTGACCAGCCCGGAGCGCGTCAGCAGGGTTCCCAAGATGGTGAGCATGAAGGTGACGAAGATCAACCACACGTTCCAAGTCTTCATCATGCCGCGCTTTTCCTGCATCATCACCGAGTGGAGGAAGGCGGTGCCGGTGAGCCAGGGCATCAGCGATGCATTTTCGACCGGATCCCATCCCCAGTAGCCGCCCCAGCCGAGGACCGCATAGGCCCAGTGCATGCCAAGCAAGATGCCGCAGGTAAGGAAGAGCCAGGTGACCATGGTCCAGCGGCGGGTGATTGCGATCCACTTCTCACCGGGATAGCGCATCATGAGCGCTCCCAGGGCGAAGGCGAAGGGAACCGAGAAGCCGACGTATCCCAGGTAGAGCATGGGGGGATGGATGACCATCTCCGCATACTGCAGCAGCGGATTCAGGCCGAATCCGTCGACCGGCGCCACCCCACCGGGAACGATGGCGAAGGGCTGAGCGACAAAGACGACCAGCAGGAAGAAGAAGATCTGAATGCCGGCCAGGATGGTAGAGGCGTAGGCGTGCAGCGTGACGTCGGTCTTGTGGCGGAGACGGAGGACGAAGCCATAGCCGGTAAGCAGCCAAGCCCACAGGAGCAGCGAACCCTCCTGTCCGGACCAGAGAGCGGAGAACTTGTAGTACCAGGCGAGATCGCGGCTGGTGTGATGGAGGATATAGTCGACGGAGAAGTCGTTGGTGTAGGCGGCCCAGACCAGCGCAAAGGCGGAACAGGAGACGGCGATGAAGCTGGCGATTCCGGCGCGGCGGGAGGTTTCACGAATGCGTTCCGGAGCAACAGCCAGGGCTCGTCCACCTGCGATGGCCCAGAGGGAGAAGCCACCAGCCAGAAATGCATAGATGGAAAGACCCAGAGCCAGGAGGAGGGTGGCGCTGCCGAAGAGTGGCATAGGGTGGGACATGGGTGAGCACTTCCTTCAGACAATTCTCTCAAAATCCGGGCGGCGACGGAACCTGCGCAGTGACGAACTTATAAGCCCATGGACAGGATAGAGTTCCGCGGATACAGCGCTGGTGACTCCGGTCACAGAAGGCGGGTTATGGCCGGTTGGGCAGGGAGGAGGAGCGAAGAGCGGTGGACTCTTCCGGGAATGTGGTGAGATTGTGTTGGGTCACGACAGCGCGGCCGGAGCAGGGAGCAAGCGGCTCGAAGTCGGGTTAGAGAGTAGCTGAGGCATGTGACTCAAGCATAGCCTGCACGTTGGAGAGGAGATCTTCCGGCAGCACAGGCTTTACCCGGAAGTCCACGTCCAGATCTTTATACTCCTCCTGGGCCTCGGCCATGCCGCTGATGACCAGCACGGGGAGGTGGGGAGCAAACGTCCGCAGCAGGGTGACGAACTCCGCGCCGTTGAGGCCGGGCATGATGTGGTCGGTGATCACCATATCGATGCCGTCTGGAAAGTTCTGACGGCGAAGTTGATCGAGAGCCCGTTCAGGACTCAGCAGGGCGATGACACCATAGCCCGCTCGTCTGAGAATGGTCTGGCGGGTCGCAGCCTGGATGGGATTGTCGTCGATGAGAAGTAAGGTGTGGGGCATGGATCTCTGCGGATTTTCGTTGCGGGCTCAGCACGGCGCCGGAACGGTCTACCTCTGAGGAGTTGCAGCAGGGGCGATTCCGCCAGGAGTGACCAGGGCGACGCCGATCCGCAGGAGGCCACGCTCGGATCTCTACCACCAAACTCGCCTTGCCAAGTTGGATGCCCCGGACGCTGGAGCGATGGAGAGAGCCCGATGAGCGAGTGTGATGCGAAAAGATCCAAGAAGGTTGTTCTCAGGGTGATGGACGGAAATGGGAGGGATAATCTGCATTCGATCGCCCCCCTGACTTCCCTGGGCCTCGCAATGCATTGCATTGCTTCAGCTTCTTCGCTTTGCCTTTGCCCGGAGGCGCGCCGGAAGTTGTTCACAGACGTGGTGGACAGGCGAATTGAGATAATGTACGCATGGCTCGTCGCGTCATCAGGCAGTATGAGTTTCTGCGCAAGATTGGCGCAGGCGGAAGCGGAGTGGTGTTTCTGGCCAACGACACGCTGCTGCAGCGGCCGGTGGTGTTGAAGCTGCTGCGGCGCGGTTCGCAGACCCCGGAGCAGGTGCGGGCGACGCAACTGCGGGAGGCGCGGATGGCCTCCGCGCTGGATCACCCCAATGTGTGCGCGATCTACGAAGTAGGCGAGGAGGACAACGAAGCCTACATCGTGATGCAGTATGTACCCGGCAAGAGCCTGGACAAGGTGATTGCGGAGGGGCCGGCGAGTGTGCAACTGGTGCTTTCCAGCGGAATGCAGATGGCCGATGGTCTGTCTGCGGCACACGCGCTGGGAATCTTTCACCGCGATCTGAAGCCGGCCAATGTGATGCTGACCGACGGCGGATTGATCAAGATCCTGGACTTTGGCCTGGCCCGGCAGTTGAAGCGCGAGGATGTGGACTTTGATCCCTTGCTGGCGACCCAGCCGGTGACGCCGGCCGAGGCGGGGGCGACCTATACGGCGCGCGGCGGAACGATTGCCTACATGGCGCCGGAGCAGTTTGTGACCGGACGATCCAGCGTGCAGAGCGACATCTTTGCGCTGGGGCTGATTCTGTATGAGATGGTGAGTGGTCGGCACCCCTTTCATCGGCCCGACGCGCAGGAGATCCAGAGCATTCGCGCTATTCAGTATGCGGCGCCTCCGCCGCTGCGCGAGATTGTGCCTGAGATTCCGGTGGAGCTGGAGAGTGCGATTCTGCGCTGCCTGGAGAAGCAGCCCGCGGAGCGATATGCCTCAGCCGGGGAGCTGCGAGAGGGGCTGAAGACGATTGTGAAGTCGTTGCAGCTCGATACCATGCTGATGCCGGGTGAGGGCGCGGTCCAGATGGCGCTGGCGCAGCGCCTGGACATGGAGCGGCCAGAGGAGGAGAAGCGGACCACCGGGATTCTTTCGATGCTGGCGGAGCGGTTCCGCGATAGCGCGACGACGACCGCGTCGAAGGGACCCAATATTGTGGTGCTCCCTTTTGTGAACCTTGGGTCCGCGATCTCCGAGTCTGGCGATCAACGGTCGCGGCCGACCCGCGATGCCGGGCAGTTTTACGGCCATGCCCTGGCGGACGCCCTGGCCGCGCGGCTGGCAAAGGTGCCGTCCCTGATCGTGCGGCCATCGAGCGCGCTGATGGAGATACCGGCGCGACAGTTGGACCCCCTCAGCATCGGAAGGAAGCTGATGGTGGACTTTGTGCTGGCAGGGAGCTTTCTGCGCGGCGTGAGGGGCTTTGACCTTAACTGGCAGCTACTGGATGTGAAGGGGCAGAGCGTGAGGACCGGGGGCGCGATCAGCGTGGCCAGCTTCGACCTGATTGCCGTGCAGACCGAGATCTGTGACGAGGTCTTTGCCGAGCTGCATGGGTTTGGGGGATTGCAGGTGGGTGCTCCTGGACCGGCCAGCGTAACCTCGCTGGGCGATGCGGTTTCCGAGGAGTATCTGCAGGCACGGGCACTGCTGAGCTCATTTATGTCGCGAACCGGAAACAGGGATGAGTTGGATCGCGCCAGGGAACTGTTTGAGCGCGTGGTGAAGCAGGACCCGGGGTTTGCTCCGGGCTGGTCCGGGCGGGGGATCACGCAACTGCAGTATGCGCGTCACGGCCTGGGTGGACAGATGCACATCCTGGAGGCGCGCCGATCATTCGACCGCGCTCTGGAGCGTGACCCCTCCTCGGTGGAGGCGAATCTATACCGGGTTTACATGCTGCTGAGCCGCGGTGAAAAAGAGAGTGCGCGGCATGGGATTGAGCGGCTGCTGCAGAGTGCGGCCAACGACTGGAATGTGCACCTGGTGGCGGGCCTGACCCTGCGCATGGATGGACTGTATGAGGAGGCGCTGGAGCAGTTCCACACGGCCCTGCAGTTGAATCCATCCAATGCGGCGCTGATCTATAACCATCGGGCGCGGGTGTATCAGTATCAGAACCAGTTGGAGCTGGCCGGCGATGAGATCGAAAAGGGCTTGACCCTGGAGCCGCGTCAGCCGCTGCTGCGGATCTCCAAAGGCTACCAGCAGATGCGCCTGGGGCAACTGGAGAAGGCGATCCAGACCCTGGAGCAAGTGACGCGCGACGACTCGACCCTGCGGATCGTGTTTCCGACGATTGCGATGTGCTATGTGCAACTGGGCGATCGCAGGCGGGCGGCGGAGTTTGTGCTGGAAGAGACGCTGGCCGCGGCGGAGGCCGACAGCGAGATGGCCTACCGCCTGGCGACCTACTTTGCCGTTGAGGGAGACGTTTCTGAGGCGCTGCACTGGCTGCGCCGCGCCATCTATCTGGGCAATGAAAACTATCCGTGGTTCAGTATCAATCCGGCCTGGCGTGGGATGGCGGAAAATGCGGACTTTCAGCGCACGCTGGAGGACCTGAAGAAGAGCTTCAAACGCAATCAGAAGAACTGGAAGAGACTGCTCTCCCAGGTGGTGAGTTAGCGCGATTGCTGAGTTGCCCAAGGCTCCACGGCGTTTTGCGGGCCGCGGCAGCGCTGGCGACTCGGGGCTGCGTTGGCGAGAAGAGTCTGTTTATTGCACTGCGGGTGCGAGCCGGGCAGACGAGGGATAAAGATGCAGTGGTGTGTTGAGGGTGAAGACCATCGAAGTGCCGGTGGGGAGTTCCTGCTGGCGGTCGTGCTTGAACCACCAGACGGTGACCGCTCCAGCACCTACGCCCAGCCCCACTAATGCCCCGACGCCCCCGGCGATGACCGCCCCGGCTACTACGGCGCTGGTGGTGGCAAGGCCTGCGGCAGCAGCCGTCTGGCCGGGATGCGTGTCGCCGACGATGGTTCCCTCCGCGTCGACGTGGGACGCGGCGTAGTGATCCAAGTCTGTGACCTCGGCGTGGAGGGCGTAGACCGTGCCATCGGGCAGGCTAACCGAGTTCGGCTGCAGACGGATGGCGGCGGGACCACTGATGGCATGGCCCCCATGAATGTGCGAGACCTGGCCGTAGACGGTGCTGCCGGCAGGCAGAAGAACGACTCCGTTGTAGCTGACGTCAGCGGTGAGTTGAGCCGTGAAGCGCGTTCCAGGTTGTGTGGTCCGGGTGGAGATGGGCTGCTGCAGCGTGGCGTTGAGTTGGGTGCCGATCGGCAGTTCGTTGGGGCCGACTGGAACCGAGGTGACGATCTCGCCGTCAGGATCGGCCGCCGCGCTCCTGGATGCGCTGACCGTGGGGGCCGGGTTGGGCGTCTGCTGGTACTGCGGAAGACGTGGATAGAGTGTTGGATCCGCCGGCGCCGGCGCTGGTGCGGCAGGGGGCTGCGCGGCGGAGGCTGGTACAGGTACTGCGGCTGGCGTGATGGTGACGGGTGCTGCAGCGGCTGGCGCAGTGAGGACCGTGCTCGCAGCGGAGGCGGCTTGCCCAGGCGGGACGTAGTGTGAACCGTCCTGAGTGAGAGCCGGCTGGGTGTCGTCCAGATCTTCAGGGTGGGAGACGCCGGTCGTCTGCGCAAGCAGCGGCGTTGCGCAGAGAGTGAGGGCTGCGACGGTGAGCGAAATGGAGAGCTTCGTCTTCATCGAGTTTCTCCTAAGTAGATCTGCGGCGCATGTGGGCCTGAGAAAAAGATTCGACTCGCGATGCTGGAGTGCGGCCAGTCTGCTGGAGTGGGCCCGTTGCGCACGGATGCGATTAATACAATAAATTGCTGGATCGGGCTCCTGGGGTGACAGGAATCAAGGTTGGTTCAGACAGGATCGCGGAGCACAGCGCAACTCGCCCCCGAGTTGCCGGCGGGCAACGTCCGGATGGCTGCGGCTCGCACCCAGCTGGACGTGAGCGTCGGTTCGGCTGCGGGCTAACTCCTGGTTCCGGCCCGGCTCCCTTGAAGGATGCGTTGGTAGTAGCTCTCATAGAGAGGGATGATTCGTGAGGCGCAGAACTCCTTCTGCGCGGTGGCGCGAGCGGCGCTGGAGAGGCGATCGAGGAGTGCCGGATCGCTGAGGATGGAGATGGCTCCCTGGGCCATGCCATCGACGTCGCCCACTGCGTAGAGCAGGCCGTTGACGCCATCCTGGATGAGTTCCGGCACACCACCGACGCGGGTAGCGACGGCCGGGACCCTGCAGGCCATGGCTTCCAGAGCGGCCAGGCCGAAGGACTCCATCTCGCTGGGCATCAGCATGAGATCGCAGAGGGCGATGAGTTGGTTGACGTTCTCCTGTTTCCCGACGAAGTCGACGCGGTCGGCCACGCCCAGGCGGACCGCGAGGAACTCGGCGGCGGAGCGGTCCGGGCCGTCCCCGATCATCAGCAGCCGTGCGGGAAGCATGCGGGCGACGCGGGCGAAGACCTGGATGACATCCAGAACGCGCTTGACAGGGCGGAAGTTGGAGAGGTGTACGAGCAGCTTCTCGTTGGCCTGGGCGAAGCGTGGACGCTGCTGGCGGACCAGTTCCGGGTTGCGGATGTAAAAGTCACAGTTGACGAAGTTACGGATGACCTCGATCTCGCGTGTGATGCCCAGGTTCTCCCGGGTCCGTTCGCGGAGGTGGGAAGAGATGGCGGTGAGGCCGTCGGACTCGTCGATGCCGAACTTGGTGATGGGGAGATAGGAGCGGTCCAGCCCGACCAGGGTGATGTCCGTGCCGTGCAGGGTGGTGATGAACGGCAGGTGACGGCCCCTGCTGGCGAGCATCTGGCGGGCCAGAAGGGCGCTGATGGAGTGAGGAATGGCGTAGTGGACGTGAAGGAGATCGAGGCCGTGGAGTTCGGCGACCTCCGCCATGCAGGTGGCCAGCGCGAGATCGTAGGGTGGGTACTCGAAGAGCGGGTAGTTGGAGACCGGCACCTCATGGTAGCGGATGTTGGCGTCACGGCCGGCCAGCCGGAAGGGTTGCGAGTAGGTGATGAAGTGGATCTCGTGACCGCGGTTGGCGAGTTCGATGCCGAGTTCGGTGGCAACCACTCCGGAGCCGCCGTAGGTGGGGTAGCAGGTGATCCCGATCTTCATCTTGATTCCATTCTGTCGCTGCTCATCCTGGTTCCATTCTGCCGGCGTCTCCTGGGAGCATTTTTTCTCTGGACGGGATTGGCTGGGCAAGGGACTGGCTTGAACGCGGTCTGTTGCAAAAAGGCGGTGCGGGGACAGTCTACAACTCTCCGCAGCACTCTACCCAGGGCTCGGTGCGACCCCTGCGGGTTGGTTGCAGGAGAGAGGTTTCGTGAGGGTGCTGCCCGCTCCATGGCTTGCGTCGGTTGACTGTTTGGCCGTCTGCTATGTCGGGCTTTGTCTGCTGTGCTGGTTAGTATCTACTGCGCTGGGCTTGATGCTTCCGCACGCACTGCGTCGAGCCTTTAATCGGTATTGGGCTTCTCATTGGCTGTTGCCGCCGGGGGCGGTGGAACGGGTGCGCCTGATCCGCCCGGTGGGAGGTCGCGGCTGTGCAGCAGTCGGGGCTGGTCAAGTTCACCAAAAGCTTCCCCATAATGGATGAGCCGGGGAGACTGAGGATTCAAGAACATTACGGGAACTTCGCTGAGCAGAGCCATGCGCTCCGTCTCACGATGCTGCCGAAGGCGAGTGGAGATCGCATCGAGGTGTGCGTCGTTGTATCCGGGGTGGCAGAGAATCTCAAAGGTGCCCTGGGCGGGGATGTATTGGAGGAGTGTACGCAGTTCGCCGGCATCAAGGCTGCCGGTGGCGGAGATGCCGAAGGTTCCGCTGGTGGTGAGGCTGGATGGGATGATGCGATGGAATCCGGCCTGGAAGCGGTTGAGAAGGGAGATCTGCAGGCGGCGCTTGAGGCTGGCATGGCGCCGGGTGTGTGCTGGTTCGAAGGGGTTGCGCAGGGCTCCGACCGAGGCGGTTTGCATAACCCGGAGAAGGGCGCGGGTCACCGGAGGAAAGACGTGGGTGTGCTTGTGCGTGTCCAGATGCGTGATGCGGATGCCGGAGTTCTGAATTTTGCGAACCTGGGCCAAGGCCTCACACTCGATCTCTGACTCGCGTATGAGCCCCCGCAGGAGATCGCGGACAAAGTGTGTCAGTCTAGGGCGGAAGGTTCTGCCGTCGGCGCCGAGCAGGGTAGGGATGGTGTCCGGTGGGGAGACGGGAACGCCATCGGTGAGCACGATGTGGCAACCGACGCCGAGGCCGTGATGGGAGCCGGCGATGCGGACGGCATCGTCGAACGCAGGACCGCCGGCCATGAGCGTGGCGGAGGTGAGTACCCCGGCCTGGTGCAGTTCGGCGATGGCGCGATTGATGCCGGGGGTGAGGCCAAAGTCGTCAGCGTTGAGGATGAGGCGTGCGGGCACGGGGAGTGGTCTCGCATCCAGAAAGATGGTGGGCAGAGAGGGACTCGAACCCCCGACATCCTGCTTGTAAGGCAGGCGCTCTAACCAACTGAGCTATCCGCCCACTTCCCGGGCATGCATCTCAGTGTAGGCGATGGGCAGGGCTTCGGGCAATGTTCAAAGCTGTAACACGACCGGCAGGGAGCCTCCGTCGTGGATTCCGCGGTTGGGACTGGTGGCGGGGAGGCTTATGATGAGAGGCGCGTATGCGTTGTACGCAGGCGCAGGAGCCAAGGAGCGCACGATGAAAGCGTTGGTGAAGAGCAGGGCGGAGCGGGGGCTGTGGCTGGAAGAGATTGCGAGGCCCGAGATTGGTATCAATGACGTGCTGATCCGGGTGCGCTACACCGGCATCTGCGGAACAGACGTGCATATCTACCAGTGGGACGAGTGGGCGCAGAAGACAATTCCGGTACCGATGGCCATCGGACACGAGTTTGTGGGTGAGATCGTGGAAGTGGGCTCCAATGTGAGTGATTTCTTTCCCGGCGATATTGTGAGCGGGGAGGGTCATGTGACCTGTGGGAGGTGCAGAAACTGCCTGGCGGGGAGGCGTCACCTGTGTGCGCACACGCTGGGAGTGGGGGTGAATCGCCCCGGTGCCTTTGCGGAGTTTATCTCGCTGCCGATGACCAATCTGTGGCGGCATGATGCCAGGATCAACCAGGAGGTTGCGGCGATCTTCGATCCGTTTGGCAACGCGGTGCACACTGCGCTCTCCTTCCCCTCGCTGGGCGAGGATGTGCTGATTACGGGCGCTGGGCCTATCGGGATCATGGCGATCCCGGTGGTTCGGCATGCGGGCGCGCGGCACATTGTGGTTACGGATATGAATCCCTACCGTCTGGAGTTGGCCCGCAAGATGGGCGCGACGCTGGCGGTGAACCCGGTGGAGAAGCCGGTCGTCGAGGTGCAGAAGCAGTTGGGGATGCAGGAGGGGTTCGATGTGGGGTTGGAGATGTCCGGGAGCCCACAGGCGCTGCGCGAGATGATCTCCAACATGGCCCACGGAGGAAAGATCGCGATCCTGGGGATTCCATCTACGGAGGCGCCGATGAACTGGCGCGAGGTGATCTTCAACATGCTAACGATCAAGGGGATCTATGGCCGGGAGATGTATGAGACCTGGTACAAGATGTCCGTGATGCTGGAGAGTGGGGTGGATATCTCTCCTGTGATTACGCACCGGTATTCATATCACGAGTTCGAGCAGGGGTTTGCGGCGATGATCTCGGGAAATGCGGGGAAGGTGGTGCTGGACTGGACGGGTGCCTAGCCCCGGTTGCCAGTCCGGTTGCCTGACGGCATCCCGCTGTGGCCGGTTCAAACCCTGGTAGGGTTGGAACCGGCCGCTGTCGCTTGATAGCGTAAGGCTTCGTCGGCCGCTCGGCCGCAGGCGATGGATCAGGTTTGGCCTGGGGGATCAGGCTCATGGGTGAGCCTGGGCGAAGGCGGTGTCGCGGTTCTGCGATTCCTATCGAGGCACCACTGCGTCACCCCGTCCCTGGCTGCGCGAACCTCCAGGAAGAGTTCCCTCCGCTGCTCTGCTTCCGGATGGAGCCCAGGCACGCGGTCCAACTAT
>JAJZDM010000116.1 GCA_021806005.1 Acidobacteriota bacterium
CGATGCTATAGACAACGAAGGGATTCTTGACAATCTCTTCGATATGGCCATGCAGCAGACCCAGAAATGGGGAGCGATCTTCACCAGCTATGATGCCTTGGCTTGTTTCAACACGGACGCGATGCTTGCGGTAGGAGGATGGGATGAGAACATCCCATGGTATTACTCCGACTGTGATATGTACCGTCGTCTCCGTCTGGCCGGATACCCGACTTTGGAAAGTGGTCTGAAGGTGTTCCATGAGCCAAGTCAAACGATCAAGTCGGACCCCTACCTCAAAGCCAAAGTGGATGAGGAGAACAAGGCAAGCCGCCTCTACTACATCCGCAAGTGGGGCGGGGACAACGGAGCAGAAAAGTACGAGGTTCCCTTCAATGGCCAAGCTTCGTGAAGGAGAGAAGAGGCTTCAGCTTTCGTTCACCCGACCTGAAGACCTTCTGCTCTTCGAGTACATCAAGAAGGAAGCCTACCGCTGCCGGTGGGATGCTCCAACCTTCATCCTCGCCAGCTTGTCTTCCCTCTTCAAGGAGAAGATGGAAGACTATGAGGTCGAGCGTCTGGCGGAAGAGGCTGCGCAGAAGGTGAAGTCTCGAATGTCTCCTGCTGCAGCGGTCGAACCTCCTCCAGACGATCCTCCGGAACCAGAGAAGAAGCCGGAAGTGCCATCGATGGAAGAGGCGCAACGCATGGCGAGGGAGGAGATTGCGAAGCTGGACGCCATTGCGGCTTCTATGATGAACAAAAAGAAGGGTAAAAAGACGGTTCCTCCGATGCCGGAGTGACATCTTTGCGCCATCGGTAAAGGTGCGGCATCTCTTCCATATCCACAGGAACAGGGCTCCAGCATAGCGGCTGGAAGGGACATGGGCCGTGGATCACGCTATCGCAGCTCATCCGGCGCATAGGAGATTCAGTAGTCGCCACCTCCATCTGAGGGAGGATCTTCAGCATATCCTCAGACGCGCGCTGCACTCGGAAGTCGTCTTCTCGGAACTGGATTCGCCTGGACTGGATCATGTCTTCCAGCACTCCATCGTTATCCATCTGATCCAGCCATCGGTTGGGAGCGATATCGACTTGCTCTCTCCATACCTCCAGCCATCCGGAGGTCAGTCCATTGGACCCCTTCCGTCTTCCAAAGCGAAGGACAGAGGTTCTCAGTGGATGGCGGTAGCACTTTGTCCATGCGCTGTGACGCCTGCCGAGTCTCTGGGGCCCGATCGCCACGAAGGTCAGCGTGACATCTCTCCGCAGGGCAGCAATCTCTCCCACCGTTCCCCATGAGTGCGCATATCCCCTCAGCACGTCGTCGTCGATGTAGGGAACCAGCACGATGCGTCGAAGCGAACCTTGAGTCGTCTCGTAAAGGTGCGGAGTCCACTGGTGCTCCCCCATGCTTACCGGAGCGGCTGCTTTGAGCATCCCAACCTTCCTGCGAAGGGCCAGAGCGATGACCTCCGCCATAAGCCCTACGTGGCGCACAGCGCTCATGGCTGCAAGATTTGGGGAATCGATGTCCTTGTCGGCCGCGACGGACCGTATAGCGTCTCTTGCTCCCTCGCACGGGTCTGAGGACGTGAGTCCGCATTCCACACCGGCGTAGAGCATCGCTACTGGGGAGATAGTCACCGGCTCATGAGTCTTCTCCAGAGCAAAGCGGCGCGGGCAGCGGTCCATCGTTTCGTACAGTGCGGCGGAAAGAATCATGGCTGGAAGGAATCGCGCAGGACATCGCCAGGCTTTTTGCGGATCTGCGCGCCTCCAAGAACCGCTGGAGCAACTGTCGGCCAGCGAGGATGCTCATGCGTAAGATGTGTCCAATAGGAACTGACAGACACCTTGTTTCGCTTTGCCTCATCAAGCAGAGGCTTCAAGTTTTCTCCGAATGCCTGCTTCTGTTCGGGAGACATCTTCTGAATGACAGAGATCTCTCCTTCCGTTGGCTTCTTCAGCCAGTCCGCGACGGCGGGATGAGAGAGCAGCGCTCCCAAAGCTCTCTGGCTCATTCCGACAAGAGCCCCTGCCGCTACCAGTGAGACGCCAATCTCGGGTCTTCCGCGAAAGGCGTAGGCTAGTCCCCACGTGGAGACCCCGGCACCTCCCAGCGCGGCAAGAAGGTTGCCTTTGGGAGAGTGTCGCATCTTCGCTCCCTTCTCCAGAATGGCTTCCTTCTGCTGTTCCTCAATGTCCTTGGGAGACAGAGGCTTTGTTTTTATCCCTTCTTCCGGTTGGATAGCATATCCCGTTCGCGTATCGCCCATGGAAGGAGGGTTTGGAACCTGCTGCCGTCTCTTGCGCAGCACTTCCTCGGCGGGAAGCTTGCGCAGATCTTCCCTTGCCTGCCGGACACCTCGCTGTGCATCCGCCAACGATGGGGCATACTTCGCAGCGGCTTCCAAGCGCTCTTCTTCCTGCAGGCGTTTCACCTCTTCCGGGTTGGCTGTCTTTTCGCGCTCTCCGCGTACCGTCTTCGGTTCCGGGCGTTCCCGTCCAAAAGCCTCCTGATAGCGAATGGTTTCCGACCGCGCGTTCTCCAGCTCCGGAGCGGCTCCGTGATCTGTGGACGCTTGCGTGATAGCGTTCCTCAGCACTTTGGATACCTGCTTCATCTCTCCCAGCAGAGGCCCCTCGAAGCGGTTGCTGCGAATGTATCGCTGGAGGATAGAGTAGGCCCGTTGAACATGGTCCACGGGGATCTTCGCACCTTCCTGCATGTCTATCTCGATCGGGTCGGGAGGTTCGATGCTGGAGGCCATTCTTTCCGCTGCTTCCTGCTTTTCCGGGGAGAGCGAGTCATAGGGTGACCCAAAGGTTCCCTTCGCTACAGAGTCCCGCAATTGCGCGTAGTGAGATTCCTGGGGAACCTCATCTCCTTTCGGCTCTAGCTGATGAAGAGTCCGCTCCACTTCTGGAGAAATCTGCCTAAGTTTGGATAGAGGGTCGGTAATGACCTTGGCGTCGATCGTGGCACCAGCCATCTTCTCTCTCCACTTCGCCCATTTTGCGTTTTCTACTGCCTTGGCTTTCGCGTCAGTGGAAGCCTCCAAGGCACGATAGGCATCCGTCTTTTTCTGAAGGTCGGCTTCCTTCTGCCGGCGAAGGTCCAGAGTATGATCCAGCGCGGCGTTCTCTTCTTCAATCTTAGCTTTGGTCGCCGTATATCTTGCGTTGGTCTTGTCATTCTGCTCTTTGGCTTTCGCTCTCGCAAGATCTTGGCTCGCGCTCTCCTCCTGCTGCTTCTGCAAAGCGTCCTTGACCGTCTTGCGCATGTCCACCGGAGAGATTCCGGCTACATCCTTGAGCGTGGCGCGCAGCTTTTCCGGGAAACCTGCCTTTGCTTCATCGACACCCTTTGGCGTTAGCATGAGGGCGGCGTTGCCGAGAGCGGTTCCTGCTGCTCCGGCCACATCTCCTGCCCCAAGTTGGCTTCCCAACTTCTCTGCCGCTCCTGCAACCCATGGTCCGTATCCCGGCGTCACCGCGGCTACTCCGTGGCCTATAGCCTGCGAGATATCCTCTCCACGGTGTTCAGGATCAGAGACAGCATTGCGGACATTCTGGACGGACTGCTTGCCTTCGTCAATCTGAGCTTGGGCAAACCGTTCCGGCAAGCGCAAAACATCATCCCATAGATGGGTTCTTCCCTGCTGTTTTTCCTCCTCCGTAGGTGCCCAATCCAGCAAGCCTCTTGCCGTTGATGCTACGGGGGCAAATCCAGAAGAAAGAAAACGGGCCAGAGCGCCGCTCTTCGGTTCTGAACCTGAGAACTGTTGATTCCTCTCTTCAATCGCCTTTTCAGCCTCATCCGCGGGTACAAATTTTGCTCCGTTCTGGAGAGCCCATTGCGATCGAGAAGCAGGAATCCAACGTTGGGTTCCTTGAGGATCGGTCATCAGGAGAGCCCGCTGTGCACCGTTCTTCGCTGACCAATCCAGCTTGTCGTTGGGAATCCAGCGCAGCGTCCCGCTGGGGTCGAACATCGGCATGGAGTAGTTGTTGGGCATCAGTTCGTTGGGAATGCATCAAATGGGTTGGATGAGGTGGATGGTTGGGCTTTCGGAGCAGCGCGGAGGGCATCTCCCGTGCTTTTGGCCCCCGCTTTCTTTCCTGTGGATGCCGGTTGTGGGTTGAGTTGATCCGCGAGTTTTTGCTTCATCGTCGTCAACGCCTGAAGATCACCGTTCACCATGACTGGGGCCAGGTCAACCATCTGCCGTACCTGCTCTGGGGTCAGCACCACCCCTGACAGGTAGCCGTCCGCATCCCATGTCTTCTGAATCTTGTCCAGCCAAGGCTGAGATGCCGACGCTTCATCGAATAATTGTTTGGTGGGACGCATGGAGGATCCCTGCTGGTGGGTCGTCATCAGGATATGGTTGGCAAGAAGAGCAAGTTGCGCCTGCTGGTTGGGGCGTCCATTGACAAAAGCCTGCCCAGCAAGAAGCTTCATTCTCTTCTCCATCTCCAGAGCCGTTGCATACTGCTTTTCAAGGCCCTGAATCGTGGCGTTTGCGGAACGAAATCCTCCCATAGACAAAGCATTGTCAAATGCCATCGTCTGTCTATCCAGAGAATGCCTTTGCGCAATCTCCTCGCGCTTCATGATGGCGTCGTTTTCTCTCTTCCAGTCTTTGTCCTTTTGCTCCTGTTGATCCTTCTGGCCCTGAACATACTCCTGATACATTGCCTTGGCTTCGGGAGGAGCTGAACCTCCCGGCTGAAGGTCGGTCACAGGGTAGGTGGTTCCTGTGTTTGGGTCCGCCACTCCAAGAAAGACCTTTCCAGCAACCATGGATTTCAGGGGCTTAGGAACCCGATTCGCGGCTTCATCCTGCGCTCTTCGGTCGATGGATTCATCCATTCCAGCCTGTCTCATTCCAAGAGCCTGCGCCATGGCCTGAGATTTGATCTGCTGGTCTGCAATCTGTGTACCCATCGGAGGTGCCGCATTGCCGGTGTAGGCTGGAGCAGCTACGGATTTGACCGCTCCGTTGGGATGGAATGACTGCATCATCTTCTGCCATAGGGAAGGCTGGGGCTGTGGCGTTCCGATTCTGCTCAGCTCGTCTACTGCAGCCTGCCGTTGGTCCGGATGGAGGGTTCCGTACTTTTCATCCAGCATGAGCTGATTCTGGAGAAACTGCGCTCTTCGGGCCTGAGACTCACTTTGCTGCTGCATCTGCCAACGGCGCATCTCGTCGTCCGCTTGAGGTGCTTCCCCGCTAAGCACCAAACCAAGGCGCTGAGCGACCGGAAGCAGGACATCGCCAGCCGCTTTGCCGGTATTCTCCACTCCACGTCCTACCGCCGAAAGAATGCTTCCTACGCTCATGCTGTCCTCAATCCGTTGCATCCATTGCGTATACGGCGCACACGCAGGCCGCGCTTCCGTCCAGATAATACTGGGTGCAGTCCAGCATCCCATCGCTCGTTCGAGAGCTGAAGGGAAGGCTGTCGCTGGCTCCGGACTGGATGATCAGCGTCGTCGCCAGAGTGTCTTCCACCCCGCCTCCCGCTCCATTGTAGTTCCCGTAGTTGAGATACACCTCTCCAGCCACCTTGCTGGACACGCTCACGCCGATCTGGCGCGCCTGTAGCCGGTAGCGGGTCGATACCAGAGCTGTATTGGCAAGGATGTTTTGCGGGGTTCCGGGTGTGATCGTGAATACCCCCAAAGGAGTGATGCCGCCGATCGAACGAGTGACCTTCTGTGTTTGTGCCGCCATGATCTCTTCTCCTTACAAATACATGCCTGATGTGTCGCTGCTCTCTGTCGGAAGCGGATTGCCTGCCAACTGCGCGTTGTAGAGCATCTGGTAAGGATCAACCGATGAAGCGGCTGTACCACTACCACCAGTGGGGAGTCCAGAGAGCATTCCTCCAACTGCCTGTCCGATCTGGCCTAGCGAGTTGGTTTCAGAGTTTCTCCAAGCACCAGCCAGTCCCGCCTGGCTTCCTAGCGCATTTGATCCTTGGCCAATCTGCTGGGAGCCCAGAGAGCCAAGTTCGCCTGCCGCCTGACCCTGCATCCCACTCATCATGTTGAGGATGTTGCCTCTTTCCTGGCCTGCTGCTGCCTGCGTGGAGGCGTTTGTTCCTCCCCCTCGGTTGCCGAAGTTGGCGTTCTCCAGGTTCTGCTGCTGAACCTGTCCCTGCCCGGCGCTGATCTCGGGAGCCAATGCCTGCGTAGGGTTGTTGAGGACATTCTGGAAATAGTTCTCCGCCGAGCCCTGAGCGCTTTGCCCCGCTCCAATCTGCTGGTTGGCCAGCGAACCGAACTGAGACTGCTCCTGACTATAAGGATTGCCGCTCAACAGATTGAAGATGCCGCCAAAAAGCCCCATAATGACTCCTATTCTACCCCTCATGTGGGGTTGATGAACGAAACAATTAACCCATTACTTACGTTGATCTGTCCGGTTGCTCCGCTGTCCGTGGTGGGGGCAAGAATGATCTGGCCGGTAGCCCCCTGGGTGCTCAGAAAACCGGAGTCTACTACAATCGTGACCCCATCGGGACGAACCAGTCCCAGTGAAGAGTCGGCTGCGATAGGAACGCTCAAGATACCCGATGAGTCAATATCGATCGTGATTCCATCTGGTTGGACCACTCCAAGACTGGAATCAGTCGCTATAGCAGTTCCGGCACACCAGAAGATGGACCCATCATAGAACACCATCGCGCTTCCACCCGGATAGATCGCCTGTAAACCATCCACCGGAGATCCATCGTTGCTGCTCAATCTCACCATGGAAGTAGAATCGTTCTCGATCATGGCAAACCATGGAGGAGCCATAGAGCCATTCAGGCTCAACGATACCGCTCCCGAGTCACCCAGAACAATCATCTGGCCTGCGTCTGACGATTGCGTCAGATAGAGGCTGGAACCCATCTGGTCATTCACTCGTCCCAAGTTGGGAAAATAGATCACCGCTCCGGTTTGCGTATTGAAGGAGGTTACTCCAGTGATGTTTTCCTGTTGGACGTTCTGATAGACATTTGTGGCCGCAGCGGATGCCTGAGACTTGATTTGCGCTGGAAGATTGGCGAATGCCTGCTCGTGATCCAGAATCCCGTTGAAGGCGACCTGAACCGCCGATGCGACATCGGACATCGTTGAGTTTTCGTTCAGCGAGGGGAACTTCCGCATCGATGGCGGATTGATCGGCGGCGTTTGCTGACTCTTCGGCGCTCCCGGCCATGGGCTCATACTTGCGCTCCTGCTCCGCCTCCAGGATAGAACACACAGACATTCTTGAAGGAGGTTCCTTCCCATTCTTTGAGCGTGAGTTGGCATCCTTCCAAATTGAGATGGAAGGTGGGGTCTGACCACTCGAAGACGGTCTGCAAAAGCTTCCACTTGTTCGGGCTCACCTTGGTGGTGAACTTGGTTAGTTGTCCTCCGGTGGACGGTAGCTGGATAGGCTGCGGTCCATAGCTTCCGTTGTTCACGTCCGCGGAGCTGAAGCTGACCGTTGCTCCCGAATCGCAGGCATACTCGAAGGTGGCCTCATAGGCGTGCATCCAGCCTTCTCCCCCCAAAGCCGGGGATACCAGGACGCAACCTGGCTGCTCAGTTCCATCGGTGATCATGAGGCGCACTGACCCGTCTTCGCAGCCAGCCAGATTACCCTGCTGGCTCTCCCCCATGTTCGACGCATGGACTGTTACGCTGACATCATAGAGATCCCATACCCATCCCATGCGGACGGTATCGAAGACAAGGGTGTGAGGCTTTCCATCACCCAGACCGATGTAGTCGTAGTAGAGGAACGGACCCTGCTGAGAGAACTGCTGCTTCTGCGGCTGCGAGTCGTCCGGGGGATAGATCGTCACCCCGTTTCTGACCACTGGAGAAGGAGTTGATCCTTCATGCACGAAGATCGAGTACAACTCATCATCGGTGATCGAGACGCTTCCGATGCCCCGCGGGGACATGTGGATTCCGTCTTCCACCCTGAAGAAGATCCTGCCACCACCCTGAACGATGAGACACCGAGGCATAAAGAGGCCGCGTGCCATCGAAGCATCCTGAGCCGTCCATGGAGATCCGCTGGTGCCAGTGACCGTGGCTAGCGCGTCAAAGAAGTTCGGCATCATCACCCAGCCGCGCTTGATCGAAAACAGTACCCCGAAGCCGCCAGACATCGCTCCATTGACAAGGATTTCGGATGGGGTCGTTATGTCGAACTGATTGGTATCCGCCCATGCATCCAGATTTGAACCCTGGCTCCAGTAGAGCGTTCCGGGCCGAAGGGGATCTCCTACTCCAAAGACATAGTTGATGTTGTCGGTAGGACCCCAGACGTAGGGCAAAGGCTGATTGGCGAGAATCGGCTCCTCGATGTTCCAGACAAGGTTGGTCCCATCCGGCACACCCGGAATCTCCACCTGCGTCGAAGAGGTTGGACGCGAGATGAAGGTATAGGGTAGCTGGGTGGGATAACCGATCAGGATCACCGTTCCAGGAAGCCAGCGGACGTTGAACTGCCCTGTGATCGCCGTGATGACTCCGCCTGATACGTTGCACGTTCCCGACTGGGGAAGGTCGATCGACGGAACCGGCTCATAGTTGGTGTACACCAGCTCTTGATTGCCAGCAGCTTCCGCATCGGTCAAAGAGTCGGTGATCGGGGTGGGTGGGTTCGTGTTCGGACCCGTACCCACATAGGTATAGTTGGACAGGCCATCATCTTGCCGGTAGTAGTCGCATTTGTCTACCTGCGGGTCCGGCGAATAGGGCAAGTTCACTGTGTTTGCGGTGACGGGAGTCGTCTGTGCCGTTGTCGTAGGACTCGGGTTGGACTGAGCTCCAGTCAGCGACGAGCGGTACACCCCGGCATAGGAGACGCTGGTTCTCACCGATTGCGTCAAGGGAGGAATGATGGTTGGCGACGCTCCGGGGGTAGGTGAGGCTTCCAGCAACAGAATCCTTCCAGAGTGATACCAGTAGTCATAGTCAATCTCGATGCCATAGATGCCTGCCGCCTGAAACGAGACAACCACGGTCGTCTGAGCGTAGTCGCCCCCCTCTCCCGAGGTGTACGACTGCCTTGGAAGCAGCGGATACCCTTTAGCGACCGTCATGGTCTGACCAGAGGTGGAAAGAGCCACAGAGCTTCCCTCACCGCTTCCAGTTGCTGTCGCCGACACCAGAGAAGCTCCCTGAATACCCCACATGCAGTCATCGTGGTTGGTCAGGACGAAGGTATAGTTGCCCGGTTGCGGAATGTAGATCTGGCCGTAGAGGACGAAGTTGAAGTTGGAGTACGTCGTCTGCGTTGGGTAGGTCGTCTGAATGGGCGAAGCAAAGACCGGAGCGGTTCCAACCTCGACCGATTCGGCGGACATCGAAGCCCACTGCATGGCAACGTTCTCGTTGCCGATGCCGGGAAGGCCGGGAATTCCGTTGTTGAAGGTCGCATCGAAGATGAACGAGTTTCCTGTAGTGCTTCCTACCGCATTCCCAGTCGATCGGCTAATGCCTCCCCCAGAATCGCCGGGATTCTTCCAGATATATCCTCCCACGGCTCCGGAAGTGGGAGAGTCGCCCCAGTAGTAAAGGGAAAGACTTCCTAGAATACCCGTGTAGGGAGGAATGGAGTCTGTTGTTACCTCAACCTCGATCTCGAACTGTCCTGAGTTGGCATTGAAGTTGTCTCCAGTCGAGTTGATCCCAATCTGAAATGCTTGGGCGTTGGACGGCACCTGAAAGGCAACGCCAATATTTGAGCCTAGATCCACCACGGACGAGACATAGAGCGGAGCTGCTCCCTCGGCGACAACATTTCCCGCACCATCCGTAAAGGCTCCCACCACAACAGAGACGGAAGAGGGCGGCGTTGGGCTTCCCGGAGTCTGCACGTAACCACCCGGATTCGTGCTTCCCGGCGTTGGTCCTAAAGCAGTTGGACCCACGCTACTTCCATTGATGGTGGCAGTGCCGGTAATTGAGATAACTTTCACCGTCGAAGTGTTGGCCACATCTACAATGAACGGAGCCGTCCCGTCCACCGGATTCGGGCTTCCGGGGTTGGGCAGTCCGTTGGTCTCACCGTAGTTATAGTTGGTATTCTGTCCGTTGTAGTTGGTCCACGGAATGGAAGTCGCCAGAAGAGGCCCAGAATCAACCAGACCAGTGGAGGAAGTTCCTACTGTGGGAGCCAGCGGGGGCTCAGCAATGCCTGCCTTGTAGATCAGGCCATCGGATCTTACCTTCAGCGAACCAAAGCAATTGAACTGGCATGGAGAGCTATCGATGGCAAACTTGGTTTCAATCGTCACATCTTCCGAACTGTCAAAGACATAGGCCCATGGCTGTACAGAGGCGTTGGGACGGAAGGGAACGATCGAGACAGGATTTCCGCTAAGTCCGTAGGCCACCTTGACATCATCGGCATAGAGGTTGCCATTTTCATCGGCGGCGATGTAGACAAACCCGGAAGGTGGACCGGCAGGCGTGGTGTCGTTCATGCGCGCCAGCGAGACAACCGGAGCCTCAAGAACGATGGGAGAGGAATCCACCGTCACGGCGGAGGAGAGCTGGGTGCGCATCTGCGCCTGCCCCTCATGATACCCTCGCACATTGACGGCAACAGGCGTAAGTCCCGCAGGAATGCGGTTGACCGGGCTCACCAGGTCCATGCCACGGAAGTTATCGGGTCGCCTGGCCATGGCTCACCTCAAATCTCGGGTCATCTTCATCGTTGCGGTTGCCCTCGCCAAACAGTTGCGAACGGTCCATGCTGAGTGCCGCAAACTGAGCGTTCTTCATGGCGCAGTATCGGTCAAACTGCTGCAGAAGTGGAAAGGTCGCTTTGAAGTCTTCTCCTCCAGCTTTGAACATGGCGATATGCTGAGCATACCCCAGAACCGCATCTACACCATCTCGGCTGAGCTGGATGGTGTCGGTATCAAGAACCGGCACGGGAGCGTTCGCCACCACACTCATGACGGAAGAGACGGTCTGCGTTGTTGGGAAGGGAGCCATCGCCATCATGTCCACTCCACCCACCACGATCTGAGGGTCGTCGGGGGGTTGGCGCTGCTCCCAGTTCTGCCATTGCGTGTCGATCTCCTTGTATCCCAGAGTATCCACGCTCACGCTTCCCACCGTAACTTCCAGCAGCCAAGGAATCTGAAGCATGACCTTCTTGCCCTTCTCGTACCGATCCATGCAGTATTGGAAGCGGAAGGAATCACGTCCTTCTGGAGAGTTTGCCAGCACGTCCGCCATTGCTCCGTACATCGCTACCCAGC
>JAJZDM010000117.1 GCA_021806005.1 Acidobacteriota bacterium
GAGGATCGCGACCCGGAGGGCGGTACGGCGCAGGAGTACACCTACCGCTCGCTTGATCCGCGCGATCTGAGCGGTGTAGATATCAACTTCTATCTGACCGGCCGTGCGGTGGATAACCATGCGGCGAAGGACGCCGGATTTACGGGTGCGCAGAGCACGCTCTTCAACGGCGAGCGCGACGGCGTGTTGTACCGGCAACTGATCCTGCGCAGGCCGCCGAACAATGGTGTGGGCTACCTGATCGATCTGGCAGAGATTACGGTTCCCGGTGGGGTGGTGCGCGTGGATCGCAGCCGGCTGGCTTTCGAGCACGAATTGACGCTCGGCCACTTCGGCCTGCCGCACATGGGCGGCCAGAGCGCTGGGACGCGCACCTTTGAGACCATGGGCGGGCAGGGCATCACGGCCTCGATCCCGGGGCGGCAGGTGGCGATGGTCTCTTACTCCGGCTGGGATGTCCTCACCAGCAAGACGCATCATGGCTTCAACGCGGAGACCGACGAGAGCACGGTTCTCTATGTGCATCGCAGACGCATGGCCAAGAATCCGGCGATGGAGTTGATGGTGGCGGCCATGCTGCACAAAACCGACGACACGGCCTGGACGCCGGAGGAGCTGAGTCCGGTCAAGAGTATCAGGATCCTGGAGGTGATGCCTTCGGGTTCGGTGCTCGGCGCCGAGATCGTGCTGGCCGATGGCTCGGTCCGCATCGTCGATTTCAAGGACGTGGACGGATACCGCGGCTGCTGATCGGCCATGGATGGAGCTTCGGGTCTTCGGGGCTTTGGATCTCCGGATCTGCACTGCAGACTCTGTGGCGCCGGAGGAGTTGTTTATGGCATTTTCGGTGTTGATGGGTTCTATAAAAGGGGATGTATCCCGAGGCTGGCTTGCAGTGGCGTTTTCATTGGGGGAAACGCCCATCGAAGTCGAGTGGCCCTCTACACCTGCACCGAAACTGCCTTAGATCTGAGCCTCTTGTGGCAGCGGTTGCGCACTCTTGCCCGCCGGATCTGGCAGGAGGTCCGCTTGTCCAAAGAGCACCTTGTGCAGAACCAGAGATGCGGCTCCCCGCAGCCTTTCGCCATCGCCATCCACGGCCGGCACCACGGTTGGCGTATGCGAGGAGAAGGATCTGACGATCAACTGGCTCTCAATCAGCGGCCGGATCCGTGACCATAGCGCTGTGCATTCGCCGACGACAATGACGGCCTCCGGAGCCAGCCCGGCAACCAGCATGGTCAATCCGCGCGTAAAACAGGCCATCATCTTGTCGATCGAGCGCAGTGCCGGCAGGTCGCCGGCCTTGGCCAGATCGAGTAGATCCTGAAAGGTGGAGATGGTGCTCTCGGGCACCATCTCGCGATAATAACGCAGTCCGGCGCGATTGGAGGCGAAGACCTCCCAGCAGCCCGAGTTGCCGCAGCCGCACCTGGGCCCCGACTCATCCAGCGTCATGTGGCCGAACTCTCCGGCCATGTCATTGTGGCCGCGTGCAATGCGCCCGTCGATCAGTAGTCCGACGCCTATGCCTTCGGAGATGGAGACCAGCAGGAGATTTGAGGCATCGCGAAACTCTCCAAACCAGCGTTCTGAAAACAGGCAGGCTGTGGCGGCGTTCTCCATCTCGATGGGACCGTGAAAGAACTTCTGCAGCTCTCCGTACAGGTCGATCTGGCTCCATGGCGCATTCGGCGTAAAGATGAGGCGGTTCGTCTTGTGGTTGATGCGGCCAGATACGCTGACCCCTAAACCATGAACAACGCGGTCGGCAAAGTCTGTCTTCAGCGACTGCGCCGCCTGGGCAACCTGGGCGAGAATGACCTCGGCCTCTTCAAGCGTCAAACACACTCCGGTCTGGTAGCCGACTGTCTTCCGGGTGAGAATCTTGCCGTTGATGTCGACCAGCGCGAGATTCGCCTTGCCCGGGCGCAGATCGATGGCCAGCGCCACATGGCGGTCGCTGAGCGCCACAAAAGTGGGTCGCCGCCCACGCGGCAGACGTCCGAGAGTGCCTGGCGTTACCCAGCCCTCCTGGATGAGTTGGTCTGTGATTGACGAGACGGTGCTGGGCTGCAGGCCGGTGGTCCGAGCCAGGTCTGCCCGGCTTACCGGCTGGTTGCGATGGATGGTTCGCAGGATGATATCCCGATTCTGTGCGCGCGCCGTCTGGCTGTTGGCTGCTGTACCGCGGGATCGGGCCGCTGAGTCGATTGGGAGCATGGTGAAGTGCGGACCTCGAAGCACTGCTGGATTTCACTCTTATATAGCCGTTGATCCCGGGTTAGCAATGCTTCAGATTCCGGCTATGCGAGTATCTTTCCCTGTTGCCTGGTACCCCGGAGAGAATCTGCGGTGGCGTCTTCCGTCCGCCCCGGCAGGCAATCCTGCCGGGACCCAAGGGGGCGGGGAAGACACTCCTCAAGACCGAGAATCGGGTTATAGCTGCCCGGGAGAAGGCTCTACGCCCAGTTCATGGAGCAGGAAGGCGTCGTCGAAGGCGATCTCCTTCAGGTAGTCATAGCGTCCGCTGGCGCCGCCGTGGCCTGCATCCATGTTTACCTGCAGCAGCAGGGGCGTGGCGTTGGTCTTCAGGGTACGCAGCTTGGCTACGTACTTGGCGGGCTCCCAGTACATCACCTGAGAGTCATTCCAACTGGTTTTGATCAGCATGGCGGGGTAGGCTCCCGGGCGCAGATTGTCGTAGGGAGAGTAGCTGAGCATGTAGTCGAAGGCGGTTTTTTCGTTGGGGTTTCCCCACTCTTCGTACTCGGCGACAGTGAGCGGCAGGGTAGCGTCCAGCATGGTGTTCATGACGTCCACGAAGGGTACGTGGCTCAGCACGACGCGGAAGAGATCCGGTCGCATGTTCACCACGGCGCCCATCAGAAGTCCGCCGGCGCTACCACCTTCGATGGCGACGCGGCGGGGGTCGCCATATCCCTCCCGGAGCAGGAACTCCACCGCCGCGATGAAGTCGGTAAAGGTGTTGCGCTTCTCCATCATCTTGCCAGCGTCGTGCCAGGGGTCGCCCAACTCACCGCCACCGCGGATGTGCGCGTAGGCCATCACCAGGCCGCGGTCCAGCAGGGCCAGCCGGGTGGGGCTGAATCCCAGTGGCAGCGCATGTCCGTAGGAGCCGTACCCATAGACATAGAGCGGGGATGTTGCGTCCTTGCAGAAGAGGTCCCTGCGGTAGACCAGAGAGACGGGAACCTGGACGCCGTCCGTGGCGCGGAACCAGAGCCGCTCCGCGGCGTATCGCGAGGCGTCGAAGCCGCCCGGCACCTCATGCTGCTTGAGAAGTTTTGACTCGCCGGTGGCGACGTCATAATCAAAGATCGAGGGTGGCCGCACCAGCGATTGATAGGCGTAGCGGTAGGTGGTGGCGGCAAAATCCTTGTTCACATCGCCATCGGCCTCATAGGCCGGGTCCGGGAAGCGTATGTCCCTGGACTCTGCGGCGAGCCCGTCCTGGTTGAGTGCATAGACGCGCAGCAGGGGCAGGCCGCGCTCCCGGTAGCTGGCCACCAGAAACTCCTGGAAGAGGTCGATATCGTCGAGCGGTGCGTCGCTGCGCTCCGGCAGGACCTCTGTCCAGTGCTCGCGCTCCGTTGCGGTGACTGGCGTCCGCATCAGCCGGAACTGCTCCGCGCCGTGGTTGGTGCGAATGTAGAGATAGCCCTGGCGATGATCGAGGTCGTACTCCTCCTCATTGATGCGCCGGGCGACCCGGCGAAAGGCCGCACCGGGTTCGACTGCGGGAAGCAGCCAGGACTCGCTGGTGGTGTGGCTGCTGGACTCCAGGACGATGTACTGCCGGTCGCGCGTTCGGCCAACGCCGACGTTGAAGCGTTCGTCCTCTTCGTGGAAGACCTCTACGGGAGAACGGCCCAGGGCGTGACGGAAGACGCGGTCGTGCCGTTTGGTCTGCTCATCTTCTGTGGAGTAGAAGAGCGTCGCCGAATCCGATGCCCAGGCGATGGTCCCGACACGCTCGGCGGTGTCGGGGAGCAGGGCTCCGGTCTGGAGGTCCTTTACCGCCAGGCGGTACTGACGGAATCCGGTGTCGTCGGTGGTATAAGCCAGCAGTCTGCCGTCCGGAGTGACGCTCATGGTGCCGATGTCCATGAACGGACGCCCCTCGGCGAGCAGGTTCACATCCAGGATTACCGTCTCTTCCTCCGGTTTGCCGGAGGGATAGCGGCAGAAGCGGGGGTACTGTCTGCCCTTTTCGGTACGGGTGAGATACTCCCAGGCGCCATCGCGGTAAGGAAGGGAGGCATCATCTTCCTTGATGTGGGAGAGAATCTCGTCGTAGAGCCTCTGCTGCAGCTCTTCGGTACCGCACATCATGGAGGAGGTGTAGGCGTTCTCCGCCTCCAGGTACGCCGGGACGCGGGGCGCATCCTTCTGCCGCATCCAGGCATAGTCATCGCGAAGCTCGGTTCCATGGATCGGGGTTGAGGTTGGCTCGCGTTCAGCGACGGGCGGCGCGGCAGCGGCGGAGGGTGCATCCTTCATGGGCGTCATCAGGCTCTCCATTCCACAGGATACAGGGGAGGAGATGGGAGGGCTCACCTTGCTCCCCAGACAGGTTGCTTACAGCATGGCTGTAACAGGGTCTGGCGTAGAATCTTCCTGTGACCGGTGTTCGACAACTCCTCTCCCTGCTGCTGGTGTTCGCGTTTGCGAGCCATGCGCGCGCAGAGTCGCCCGACAAGCTGCCCAAGCCGACCAGCTACGTGAGCGACTTTGCCGGGGTGATCGACCCCGCATCGAAGGAGAACATCGAGGACATCGCCTGGCAGGTGTACTCCCGGGCCCACGCCACCATCGAGGTGGTTACCGTTAAGTCTCTGGACGGAGAGGATATCGATCCCTGGACCACGGAGCTGGAGGACAGGTGGAAGGTGGGTCCGAAGTCCAGTGATCGCGGGATCGTGATGGTCTTTGCCATTCAGGACCACAAGGACCGCATCGAGGTCGGCTATGGTCTGGAAGGGATTCTGAACGACGCCAAGGTGGGTGACATTCGCCGCAGCATGAATCCGCTACTGGAGCAGGGGCAGTATGGCCCGGCGATCCAATCGGGCGTTCAGCAGATTGCGGACGTTATCGCCGCGGACGCCAACGTGACGCTCTCTCCGCCTCAGGATGATCCGACCCTGGAATACGACCGGCGGCCGGTACAGCACCGCACCCACTGGTTCGGCATCCTCTTCTTTGTGGTCCTTCTGCTGCTGATGTTCCGTGGCGGCGGTGGGGGCGGTGGCTGGCTCTGGTTTCTTCTGGGTAACCTGATGGGCGGAGGGTTTGGCGGCAGCGGAGGGTTTGGCGGCGGCGATATGGGTGGTGGAGACTCCGGAGGCGGTGGCGGTCCGGGCGGCGGGGATTTTGGTGGCGGCTTTGGCGGCGGCTCCGGTGGTGGTGGCGCCAGCGGCGACTGGTAGAGCGACGGATGAGCGGCAGAGCAGGGCGGGGACGGGCAGCGCGGCGGTTGAATCAACGGGGCGCAAGAATCATGACAACGATAGATGCGAAGGGGAATACATCGATGAAGGCTCTTTGGGTTGTGCTCGGCGTGCTGGGGGTGTTGCTACTGGTGGTGGTTCTGACCTTTGGCAGCTACGTCTCAGCGAAGAACCAAATGGTGCAGCTCAACGAGGACGTTGATCAGACGTACTCCCAGGTTGAGGTGGTGCAACAGCGCCGCCTGGACCTGATCCCCAACCTGGTGGCCAGCGTGAAAGGCTATGTGGGCGAGGAAGAGGCCGTGCTGACCAATATCGCCAACGCGCGCGCCGGAGTTCTGGCTGCCTCTTCCAACCGCGCCAGCAGCATCCAGGCGAACACGAAGCTGGATGCCGCGCTGATCCCCCTTTACCGTCTGCAGGAGGAGTATCCCGACCTGAAGGGCAATGAGCAGTTCATGCGCCTGGAGGACGAGCTGGCTGGATCGGAGAACCGGATCGCCGTAGAGCGCCAGCGCTACAACAAGGCGCTGGAGGCCTATAACGTCGATATCCGCCAGTTCCCCAACAGTATCTGGGCCAACATGGCGGGGTTCCACTACCGCGACGAGTACTTCAAGGGCAATCCGGCCAACGCAACGGCGCCCACGGTCGACTTCGGGAAGTAGCTCCCAGCCAGGCACAGATTCGCCTACGCCGCGACGGCCAGTGTACAGGCTGGAGTGAATAGATGTTCTGCGCCATCGCCAGAGCACGTTGGGACGCAAGACTTCGCGATTTTATGGCATTTTCGGTGTTGATAGGTATCCCGAAGGGGGCTTGCAGTGGCGTTTTCATTGGGGGGAAACGCCCATCGAAGTCGAGTCGCCCTCTACACCTACAGCGAAACTGCCCTAGACGGAAGAGAGTGGAGCCATATCAGTCAAACCGCTGTTGAGCGAGTGGTCCGGCTGATATGGCTGTTGGTCGAGCTCGGCGCCCTATTTGAAGATCCCCTTCAGCGACTTGAGGGGGTTCTGCACCGTGGAACTGCCGACAATGCCGCTGGCAGCGTTCTTGAGCATCTGGCCGACGTTGGCATGGATCGACGGATCCGAGGCGGTTCCGGTAACGGTGAGAGGGATGCCTCCGCCCTGGTTGCTATTGGAAGAGTTACTCGAGCTCTGTCCAAAGAGTCCGCCGGCCATCTTTCCCAGAGACTGGAGCGCCGCGATCCTGGCTGCGAGTTGGAAGTTGAGTTGTTCCGTAGGCGAGATGGTGCCCTGACCGGAGGCAGAGCCGATCTTGGGAACCTCGGCGTCGATGTTGTTGAAGCTGGTGCCCTGCAACGAGTGGTTCACCTCTGCATACAGCTTCTGAATTTCGGTTCCACCGGAGGTTCCGGCGATCGGTTTGATGCCCTGGATCTTGGAGCCCAGGTCGAAGCCGGTGAGCTGGCTATTGTCCAACTCGATGGGGCCGGCGATGGTGAGCGCGTTGGCCGGACCGGTTATTGCAAGGCTGGCGTTGATTGTGCCGCCCGCAAGACGCGAGCCGCTGGGCAGCGTTACACCGGCAGCGGGTAGCAGTTGTTCCACCTGGTCGACGGGGAGGTTGGGAGCTGCGAGGTGCAGGTTGACCGTGGGTACGGCAGTGGCGGCGTCAAAGGTTCCTGTAATGTGGGCTGCTACTCCGCCAGTGACGATGGCGAGGTCGTTGACCTGGCCGGTGCGTGACGCGAGGCTATCCGCGAGATTGAAGTTGATATCGACGGGCTTGGGCGCCGGGGTTCCGCCGCTCACCAGTTGGAGTTGGGATGCGGAGGCCTTTCCAGTTGTGGTCAGGCTGCCGTTCCCCGACTGGATGTGGGCGTTGAGGTCAGCCACCATGGAGATGCCGTAACTTGCCTGGATGGCGCCGGCGGCGACGGGGTTGAAGTGCTGGATGACGAGGGCCGCGTCAAACGGGGTGAGAGAGGTATCGTTTTGAGCGATCGGTCCGGCGTTCCCCTTCAGGTTGAGCGAGCCGCCGTCTGCAACCTTGAGGGACAACTCGAAGGGAAAGGATTGCGCCAGCGACAGGTTCTGGATGGCCAGGTTCACGTCAGTGCACTGAAGAGGGCTGCCGGCCGCGGGAAGTGAGGTAAGGGAGGCGCTGCCGTTTTCAATCTTGAACTGCTCCACGGTGAGCTGCGGCGGGGCGCTGGACTGCGTTGCGGAGGACGGTGACGAACTATTGGCCAGCGAGGAGAAGTTCCAGGTTCCGTTGGCGGCGTGGATGAGTTTGATCGATGGCGAGTTGACGATGAAGTTCCTGATCTCAAGCTGGTGATGAAAGATGAGTGGAGCCAACTGAACACCGATGCGAAGTTCCTTGGCCTGCAAAAACGGCGAAGATGAGAAGTTAGGGTCATCGGCGATAGAGATGTTGTCTGCCACCAGGCTCCCGGTAAGCAGTGACAGGCCGATGTGGCCGAGTGTAACGTCGCGCCGCAAGGCGCTGGAGAGTTCTTTCTGAATCGTTGGGCGGAAGGTGTCGGCGTTAACAAAAAACGGAACCAGAACCAGAATGACGACAAAAACGCCAACAACCACGGCAGCCATCTTCATCCAGGGCTTCTTCATAAGACCTTCCTCCTCGCAATCAGGTTCGTTGGAATTGTAACCCTGTCCCCGGACCGCCGCCTGCTGTATCGCTCAAGAGGATTGCATGAGGAGACGGCGGAGGTGGAAGGAGCTTGAGGGCGTCCTTCGGTGTTTGTGCTCCAGGTGATGATGTGGCCTGGCTCGTAGCATCAGGAGTCTGGCCGCACGGATGATCCTACAGATGCAAGGTTGACGCACTCCGATGCCAAGGCGCTACGAACAAAGCGGCCAGCAGGTGCGGCGGAGGTGCAAGGATGCAAGGGCGGCAGCGCTTGAGGAGAGGATGCGGTCAGGCTGCCCTGCGGAGGAACTGCCTCGGTAGATCTGCTGCCGCCAGATCTACCGAGGCCACGTCAGGGGAGCATCCGGGCCTGCCCGGCGGGGGTATCTGCAGCGATGGCAGCGGCTACCTGAGGCACGAGCGCCTTCAGCAGCCGGGTGAACTGCACCGCAACCCTTCGGCCCATCTCCATCACCTCCCGGTGGTCGATGGGTTGGGCTAGGATGCCGGCCGCCATGTTGGTCACCAGGGAGATTCCCAGGACCTCAATCCCCATGTGCCGGGCCACAATCACCTCATGCACGGTGCTCATTCCCACCAGATCCGCTCCCAGGGTGCGGAAGGCGCGGATCTCGGCCGGGGTCTCGTAGCTCGGGCCCAGGACGGCCAGGTACACGCCCTCCGGCAGCGGGATCTTCTGACGCTGTGCCTCGGTTTGGGCCAGCGCACGAAGGCGCGGAGAGTAGGCTGTGGTCATATCAAAGAACCTCTGGCCGGCGCCCTGTTTCACGGCGAAGCGGGGCTCATTGGGGCCCAGCGCGGCGTTGCTTCCGGTGAGGTTGATGTGGTCGCTGAGGACCACCAGGGTTCCCTCGCCGTAGCTGGTGTTGATTCCGCCGGCCGCGTTGGTGACGATTACCGCGGCGCATCCCAGCAGCCCCAGCACCCGCATGGGAAATGTCACCTCGTTCATGGAGTATCCCTCGTAGGCGTGCACGCGCCCCTGCATCACCGCCACGCGCACTCCGAGGAGGGTTCCCAGCACGAGTTTGCCGCTGTGGCCTTCCACGGTCGAGAGCGGCCAGCCGGGGATCTCCGCGTAGTCGATGGTGGTGACATCCTCCACCTCGCGGGCAAACTCGCCCAGGCCTGAGCCCAGGATGATGGCCACCGTGGGTTGTGCGTGAGCCTTGGAACGAACGTAATCTGCGGCCGCAACCGCTCGCGGAAATGAGTCAGTCATTGCTCTCCTCGATCGAGTGTCCCGGGTGTGGACGGGTACGGCAGAGAGGCCGTGCCCTGGGATCTTCCCGGGTGAGACGGGAAGGCGCGGCCCGGAGTGCAGCCGCGCGAAGGATGTTTTACCGGATCAGCATGCTCACGATGCTGGCCGACATCAGATTGGCCATGGTGCCGGCCAGCATGGCGCGCACGCCCAGTCGGGCCAGATCTCCCCGCCGGCTGGGGACCAGGGCTCCGATGCCGCCGATCTGCATTCCAATGGAGCCGACGTTGGCAAAGCCGCACAGGGCGAAGGTGGCAATGGAGAAGGTGCGCGGCGGCAGCAGGGCCTTGATCTGGCCCAGATCGTGGAAGGCCAGAAACTCGTTGATCATCATGCGGGTTCCAAGCAGGTTGCCAACTGCCCGCGCGTTATGCCACGGGATCCCGATGAGCCACGCCACCGGCGCTCCTGCAACGCCCAGGACCGCATTGAGGGAGTGAGGGAAGGGGATGTGACCGTGGGCCCAGGCAAAGTTGGAAAGATCCAGCATGATTCCATTGGCCAGACCGACCAGGGCGACAAAGCTGATCAGCATGATTCCTACGTTGAAGGCGAGTTGACCGCCGTCGATGGTGCCGCGGGCGATGGCTCCCACAAAGTTCTCGTTGCGGTGCTCCTCGCTGGGCGGCATGTGGACGGTGCCCGCGGTTGCGGGAACTTCAGTCTCCGGCACCAGCATCTTGGCCACCAGAATCGTTCCCGGGGCGGTCATGATCACGGCGGAGAGCAGGTCTTTGGCGTTGATGCCGAAGAGGATGTAAGCCGCCATGATGCCCCCGGAGACATGCGCCATCCCGGAGGTCATGATGGTCATGAGTTCGCTGCGCGTGGCTCCCTCCAGAAAGGGCCGGATGGTGAGAGGGGCTTCCGTCTGACCCATGAAGATGGACGCGGCCACGTTGGTGGACTCGGCTCCCGAGGTGCCCATGGTCCGTTGCATGAGCCAGGCCATGATCTGGATGATCTTCTGCATCAGTCCAATGTGATACATGATGGCGAAGAAGGCGCTGACGAAGATGATGGTCGGCAGTACGGAGAAGGCGAAGACGCTCAGCGGGTTGCTGGGTATCCCGAGGTAGCCGAAGACCAGCCCGGATCCATCGGCCGCATGTCCCAGCAGCGTGGTGATCACCTGCGAGACGTTGGCCAGAATCTGCTGCCCGAGGGTCCACTTGATCACGCCGACGGCAAAGATGATCTGCAGACTGAGGCCCCAGGCGACTGTCTTCCATCGGATGGCGTGGCGATCGGTAGAGAAGAGATAGGCGAGCAGGACGAAGACCAAGAGTCCGAGCAGTCCGGTAAATCGTTCCAAATGCGATCTCCGATCCGAGAGGCTGAGAGGATGCAGGTTGTAGCTTCTGGTCCAATTCCGGGGCAGCGGCAGGCAAGGCGGGCTCGCAGCAGATATCGGCAGTGTAACCATTCCTGCGCGGTGGAGGCCACTGCCCTTCCTGGGCTGGGCATCCTCTGCCGGTATTCGGAGCCCACTTCAAGCCTTTGCGCGTATCACCTCGCGCACCAGCGGCCTGCGTACCGGTGGCGCGTCCCCGATCTTCACCGTGGCTTCAATCATGCAGGCGGGCTCATCGAGCAGGGCTTCCTGCTCACTGAAGATGGTGAAGAGTGGCTGGCCGGCTTCGACACGGTCCCCGATCTTGGCGTGGCTCTCCAGCCCGGCGTGGGCGCTGACGGGGTCGGCGGGGCGGGCGCGTCCTGCTCCCAGCCGCTGCACGGCCCAGCCCATCTCCTTGCAGTCCATGCCGGCGAGAAACCCGCTGCTTCGGGCGCGCAGCACACGCATCGCCCGGGGCCGGTGAAAGGCCGCGGGATCCGC
>JAJZDM010000118.1 GCA_021806005.1 Acidobacteriota bacterium
CGAGGCCGGCGTCTCTACACCGCCGCATAGCGCGGTAGATCCTGGTTGATGATGCATGTTCCGGGAATCGGGCAGACCGAGACGCACTGCGGTTCTGCGAAAAAGCCTACGCACTCGGTGCACTTCTCGGGATCAATTACGGAGGCGAAGTCCTGTGAGGAGATTGCGTGATTCGGGCACTCGCATACGCATGCTCCGCAGGCGATGCAGGTTGTGTCTTTGATCTTGTAGGCCATTGTCTTTGCTTCCTCCGAGGTGTCTTTTTCTAAGTCTTTTCAGGCGATCAGCGCGCCTTGCCGGATGTCTGCGTCGCCCCGCTCGATATGCTTGATCTCACCGCTGCGCACGCGCGTCAGATACTCCCGGTAGTAAACGATCGCGGACTGCTCGATGTACTCCAGGCCAAACCGGTCGACCGGTTCGATACCCGCCGCCTTCAGGCCCTCACGCGGGCACCCCCCGATTCTGGCGACGAAGACCGCAACGCAGTCGTTGATGGCGCGCACCACGGTCTCCAGGCTGTCCTCCGCGGCGTAGCCTCCCTCGCAGTAGTGGTCGACTCTGCGATGCCCCACGAACTTGACGCCGCCAGCGCCCACCTCATATACCTGAAACTCCGTGGCGTGTCCGAAGTGCTCATTGATGCGGCCTCCGCCCTTTGTGGCCACCGCGATCAGAATGGAGATTCTGCTGTGTTCGCCCGCCAATGTCTCCAACTCTGCCTTCCTGGCAGCCTCCGCCGCACTGCGCTGCAGATCGACGCGCTCCTGGTAGGCCAGGCGCTGTTCCCGGTCGTACGTCACGTCCATCTCCTGGATCTTTTCCGTCGTGAACTCAGCGCTGCGATCCTCTCCCAGCAGGCCCACGGCGTCAGCGCGGCATTGCCGGCAGTGCCGCATCATGTTCATCTCCCCTTCGCACGCATCCTGCAGAGCCTTCAACTCCTGCGCCGTGGGGCCGCGCTGGCCGCGCAGTCCGAAGACCGTTCCATGCTCCGGTGCGGAGATCAGCGGCATGATATTGTGCAGGAACGCGCCCCGCTGCTTCACCGCTTTGTTGACCGCTGCCAGATGCTGATCGTTGACGCCGGGAATCATCACCGAATTCACCTTGCAAAGAATTCCTCGCTCGGTGAGCATCTCCAGACCCAGCAACTGCCGTTCGCTCAGAATCCGTGCCGCTTCCACACCCGTGTACCGTTTATGGTTGAAGAAGATCCAGGGATAGATCTCTGCGCCCACCCGCGGATCGATCATGTTGATGGTGATGGTGACGTGATCGATGTTGAGCGCCTGAATCCTGTCGACATACTCGGGCAGCATCAGCCCATTGGTTGAAAGACAGAGCTTGATGTCCGGAGCAGCCTGGGCTACCAGCTCGAACGTACCGAACGTCTTCTCCGGATTGGCCAGCGGGTCGCCTGGTCCGGCGATTCCGAGCACTGTCATCTGGGGAATGGCGGAGGCCACGGCGAGCGCCTTTTTGGCCGCCTGCTGCGGAGTCAGCCGTTCGCTCACCACCCCCGGTCGCGACTCATTCGAGCAGTCGTACTTGCGGTTACAGTAGTTGCATTGAATGTTGCAGGCCGGTGCAACCGCTACGTGCATGCGCGCATAGTGGTGGTGCGCCTGTTCGCTGTAACAGGGATGGTTCTTGACCTTCTCCCAGATCTCCGGAGCCAGGTCGCCTTGCCCTGCCGCAGAACCGCAGCCGGACTTTCCATTGCCGCTCTTCGATCCACAGCCAGCCTTCCCACTCTGCGAAGAAACTGGCTGCAAGACTCGCAACTGCGCTAGTGCTTTACGATCTCCAGGTTCCATACCATCCCCTGTGGTCTCTGATGTCCCGGCCAGCGGGTGTTGCTGAAGATCATTGCAACTGGATCACCAAAGAGGAACGTACTGATTTTCAGGGTTTTATGGGCTATCAAACCTCTGTCGCACTTGCGACACAACGGCACGCCTGCGACGAGTTTGTCGCAAATCGGCCAGTGCAGGGCGCACCCGCAGCGTGGCGTTTGCTGGGAACAAGCAAAAGGAAGAGCGCTCCGGAGGAAGCGGTGCGCGGGGGGGATATCAGAAGTGCTTGATTTCGATGTTGTGCTTGCGCAGAGCGTAGCCCATCTGCCGAGGCGTCAAGCCCAGGATACGCGCCGCTTTGGCCTGCACCCAGCCGGAGCGATCCATGGCCTCCACCAGGCGCTGCCTCTCTGCCGCGTCCGCCTTGTGGCTCCCGAGTCCGCTCCCACTGTTGCTGCCGGGGTCGTTGCCGGCATGGCTGCTGCCTGCGCCGCTGCCTGCGTTCGCATCCACCAGCGGTTCGGCCTTGCGCTGCGGCCAGGACCGCTCTCGCGGAGGAACCGCAACAGGAAGCGGAACATAGCCTGCCTGTTGCGTCTGGGCCATACTCCTGGACCTGCCCATCACCAGGGAAAGGCAACTCTCATTGGTGCAGGCAAAATCTTCAACAACAATTACGGAGCCTTTGGCCAGCGCCGCGGTGCGCCGTACGCAGCTTTCCAACTCGCGTACGTTGCCCGGGAAGTCACAGGCACGTAGAACATCGATCGCGCGCTTCGAGAGGGACAGCGAGACGCCGTGCTCATCGTTGAAACGCCTCAGGAACTCCTTGGCCAGCAGGTCCACATCTTCGCGTCTCTCGCGCAGCGGAGGCAGGAAGACGGGAACCACGCTGATGCGATAGTACAGGTCAGAGCGGAATTGGCCTGCCATCACAGCCGCCTCCAGGTTGCGATTGGTGGCCGCCACCAGGCGCACATCCACCTTGATGGTGCGGCTTCCGCCCACCCGCTCAAACTCTCCTTCCTGCAGCACCCGCAGCAGCTTGGCCTGAAACGCCCCGGAGATCTCACCGATCTCATCCAGAAACAGCGTGCCGCCGTCGGAGAGTTCGAATCGTCCTTTGCGCAGTCCCACCGCACCGGTGAAGGCCCCACGCTCGTGGCCAAAGAGTTCTGACTCCAGCACCGTCTCAGACAGTGCGGCGCAGTTGAGCCGGATATAAGGCTTCTGGCTGCGCGGCGAGTACTCGTGAATGGCGCGCGCAAACAACTCTTTGCCCGTTCCCGATTCGCCGCATAGAAGAACCGGCAGGTTGCACCGTGCCACCTGCTGGATTTTGTCCACCACTTCACGAATCGCCGAACTCTCGCCGATGATCCATTCGATGGCGTCACGCTTGACCTCGGAGTGCCGCTCCAGTTCCTTCTCCAGGCGGTAACTCTCGGACATCAACCGTTCACGGTCCCTGGCGACAACAGCCTGCAGAGCAACTGTCTGGCCCACCAGTTGGGCCACCATGGTCAGAAAGCGCACATCTTCGTCCAGAGTATGCGGAGAAGAGTGCCCGTCGAGGCGCTCGATCATGATGGTGCCGATCGTGCGATTCTCGCCTTTGATGGGCACACCGACAAACGATCGCGGCGTCAGAAAAGCGTCCTCGCTCAACTCGCTCCAGTCTGTAAACAGAGGACTCTCGGCGATGTTGCGCACCACCAGCGGCATGCCGGAGACAACGATCTGTCCTACCGCCTGCTCCGGCAGACGTTCGAAGTGGTCCCTTGCCGTGGCCTCGCTCCAGCCCGCTCCCACCACCGTGGTGGTTCTGCCCTCTTCATCCAGCAGTGCAATCAGGCCGTTATTCATATCCAGAAAGCTGGCCAGCAGATTGATCACACCGGAGAGCGCCATCTCCAGCCGGGCCGGGCGGGTAAGCACCTTGGATATCTCATAAATCCCCACCAGCGCGGAGTTCGCGCGACTACTCGACTGCATGGCCTGTTGCAGAGTGGAGATTTCGTGCTGGTTGGACACGGCCCCCTCCTTTCCGGTGAAGACCGAAACAAAAGGAGATGAACCTCCAAATGCTTCGCTGGCTCGTCGGAGATCAAACACGCGCAGTTGCGGTTAATCGGCGTATTGGCTGAATGGGCCTCGCCCGTTGATTACGCCGGAGTGTAGCCATATGTTGCCAGAATTTTCCCAGTGGGTCAAACAAATCGCCCCCGGCAAGAGGCTCGATATGCCTCTCATTTCTTGGCAAAACAACTGAATTCAATCAGCCTTCATGCTCAAGTTCATCTCACTTCGCGGCAGCATTCACGCGCGGGGCCAGCTCGTTGAATCTCCGGAAGCCAGCGATGACAAGATTCCGTCTACACCCCGACGATCACGTTCGACGCCTTCACGATTGCACTTACCGGATCGTCAACTCTCAACTCCAGCGCCTGCGCGCTGTACCGGGTAATCGACGCAATGATCACCCCGCCGCCGGCCAACTCGATCGATACCTCGCTATGTACGGGGCCATCGATGATGCCTGTGACCTTGCCCGCCAGGATGTTGCGCGCGCTCAGTCGTGCTGTATCCATCCCTTTGCCAACGATCACCTCGGATGCCTTGATGATCGCATAGGCGGGCGCATGATCCTTGAGCCCCAAAGCTTCAACGCTGGAGTTGGTAATCACAGCAACGATCTGTTCTCCGCTCGCCAGAACGAGCGTTACCTCGGAGCTTACCGCTCCTCTGGTGATACCTTGCACTGTACCCTTGAGCTGATTTCTGGCGCTTATCTTCATGGCGCTCCTGTCTGCATGCCTCTTCTGCATGCCTCTCGGTCCAGCCACAGATCGAGAATTCTTGCATCAACGGTAACACGAAACATTCCGATGGATGCTGCGGCCATGGTCGTTGAAGGCTCTCTACGCGATCCGGGCGCTATAGCATTTTCAGTGTGGAAGGGTATCCCGAAGAGTGCTTACAGTGGCGTTTTCACTGAGGGAACGCCCATAAAGATCGAGGCATGGGGTACATCTGCACTTGAAATGTTTCGGCGATCCGCCACCATCCTGCTCCATCAGATTTTTGCACCGCCAGATCGCGGGTTCGCGGAACTGCGTGCCACGCATCGGCATTCTGCGCGAAAATAGAGAGCGATGAACCACGCAACCACCTCCCGCAGCGCCATGAAGACCGCCGCCGGCGAATCAGATCCGCCGCAACGGACCATCGTCCTGGCAGTAACCGGAGCCAGCGGCTCGATGCTTGCGGTCGAGATGTTGCGCGCTCTGGAGGCGGACGCGCGCGTTGGCCTCATCCATCTGGTGGTCTCACCCAGCGCGCTGCGCGTTCTGGCGGAAGAGACCGGGGCCGGCGGCCGCCACGCGCTGATCGAGCAACTGCTCGGAGCACGTTCAACCAGAATCTCGCTGCTGGCGCATGAAGATATTGGAGCCTCTATCGCCTCCGGATCCTATCCGGTCGACGCCATGGTCGTGCTGCCTTGCTCCATGGGGACGCTAGCCGCCATCTGCCACGGCATGGCCAACAACCTTATCGAACGCGCCGCCGATGTCTGCCTGAAAGAGCGCCGCCGCCTGGTGCTTTGCGTGCGAGAGACGCCGCTCAGCCTCATCCACCTGCACAATATGCTGGCAGCAACCCAGGCCGGAGCCACCGTCTTCCCCGTCGTTCCGTCGTTTTACAACCATCCGCAGAGCATCGAGGAGGTCGCGCGGAACTACGTCCATCGCGTTCTGCAGCACATCGGCCTGCCGCAGCCGGGGGCGTTCACCTGGGGAGCCGAGACCCAAAACACGGACCGTCCCACGGACAAGGAACAGGAGCAGAATTAAGCGCCGCCACTCCTTCGTCGCGCACTCCCCGAACTCGCTCGCCTCAGTGCAATTTGTTCAGGGTGTACGTTCCGCCCACCGGGGCCGGGTTCTCCTTGAGAAAGTCCACGGTAACCGCAGCCGCCCGGTCCGGGCAGGTCTTTGGCGTCAGATGGCCGCACCCGGTAAGGATATCCAACTCAGAGATCGGATCCAACGCGTGCATCCGTTCACCTACCGGCAGTGGAATCAGCTCATCACTTCCGCCCCATACGATCAGCAGCGGCTCGGTCAGGTCGCCCAGCCGGGTGTCCAGCAGATCCTTTCCGGTCTCCATGGAAGACATGCTGCGGTCGATCACCCACTGCTGCTGTTGGTTTTCACGCAGGGCCGCCCGCAGAAGGAACTGCGGCAGAGGCTTGGCGTTGGGCTCCATCAGATCCAGGAGATGCTGTACCTGCGCCTCGTCGGTAGGGTGAAAGATCTGCTCTCCGCCGCCAAGCTGGAAGTTCAGGCCGGCACTGTCGTAGATCACCACCCGGTTCACCACCTCCGGATGGTCAAGGGCCAGCCTTAGCACAATCCATCCGCCCATCGACCATCCACCGACATCTGGCCGCTGCAGACCGATAGCATGGATAAAGTCGGCTACAAACTGCTCCTCGGTAGCGATGGAGTAGTCGCTGTCGGCAGGCTTGGGCGAGCGTCCATAACCCAGCAGGTCCGGAGCGTAGACGTGGAACCCGGCGCGCTTCAGCCGCTCCAGCATGGGGGCCCAGCTCTCATCCCGGTCGCCCAGGCCGTGCACCAGCACCAGCGGTATGCCGCCGCCGGGGATGCGTGACTCAGCCTCGTAGTAGTGGACGCGGCCCTCCGGCAGCATCACGTAGTTGCTTTGCACGCGATGAAGAAACAGGCTGACGCTGACGCCGCGCCGCATCACCCACAACGGACGCTGGTAGAACAGCCCCGCCAAGGCCAACCCCGCCAGAACCAAAAGCACCAGCAACCGCCGCAGCGTCTTCATGCCCTGCCCTCATCCATCTCTACTGCCCTGCGTATCACTGTACAGGCGCGTGGCGTCAAAGCGAAGTCCCCGTCTTCCAGCACTCCCTGCACATCGGCCCACACCGCCTCACCAGCATCGCTTCCGGAACGCGGTTCCGCTTCGGATGCATCGCCGCGAAGGCGGCATAGAAAATCGACGATCAGGTAGTGATACTGCACCCGCCCCTCGGGGTCGCGGTGGATGATGTCAAAGGTCTCCACCGCGGCGATCGGCTCTACCCTGAGTCCGGTCTCCTCCAGCGTCTCCCGGATGCAGCCCTCACGGGCGGTCTCGCCCAGTTCGATCGCTCCACCGGGGAGGCTCCAGCAGCCAGCCATCGGCTCGCTGCCGCGCCGCACCAGCAGCACCTGGCTGCGTCCCTCCACCCTGCGCAACACCACCGATCCCACGCCCGGGATGGGACGTTCGGGATACTCGCGGCTGCGCGAGCTCTGGCGCTGCAAACTGGAGAGGGGAGAATCGCTCATGGCCTACTTCAGCGGCCTTCCGTACTCTTCACTGAAGACGGTTCGGGCGGGATCGAAGCGTCCTCCATTGAACTTGTCCGCACCCTTCAGGTGGCCGATGGCCAACAGGGACACCACCCAGTAGCTCATCGGGAGACGCAGCGTCTCGCAGACGCGCTGCTGCTCAAAGCCCTCCATCATCGCCGTGTCGTAGCCCAGAACCTCGGCCATCCACAGCATGGTGGTTGCGGCGATGGACACCTGCTTGTTCAGCCAGCCCGCCATCGCCTCGGGTGAAAAGCTGGAGAGGTACGCGGGGACGTTGGCCGAGGCCTGGGCAGCGTAGGTCTCCGGCATACCGGCCGAGCAGCCCATGCGAATCATCTCGTCCAGATCTCTCCGCCAGCCATCGCGGTCGCCACAGCAGACGATCACCGCCGACGCCTCTTCTACCTTCGCCTGGTTGTAACTGGCCGCGCGCAGCCGCTTCCGCTGCTCCAGGCTCTGGACCACGATAAACCGCCAGGGCTGCAGGTTGTACCCGCTGGGCGCATGCAGACCAGCGTCGATGATCTGCCAAAGATCTCGGGGCGGAACCGGCTCTGCGTCAAAACTCGGCGTCGATCGCCGTTCGCGGATAGCCTGTACCAGGGGCTTGTGGAAGCTTGCCATGAACTTGTCTCCGCAGCTCTCTTTCTTTCCTGAAAATCAAAACTCCGGAGCCGACGCGCATCCTGGGAGCGCCGCCCCGTCACAACATTGAATATCTCTATTCAATCCAAAGGTTTCTGCAGATAACCATATCCCACATCCACGAAAAACCTTCCCTCCGGCTCGCTAACCCAAGACGGATCAAGGGATGGCAGAGAGAAGCTGTTCGGTTACCAGCGGCTGGACGCCCGGCGCAAAGCCGCTGGCCGCTGCGGAGGAACCGGATGGAACCGTAAAGACCCAGACGCTGTGAAAGGCCTGCCGCAACTCCATATGCGCGTCGATCATCGCTCGCGCGGCCGCCTTGCTGCGCTCCTCCGCTGCAGCGGTATCGCTCAGATTCTCGCCGAGCAGATGAAGAATCAGGTTCAGGTGCTGGCCATCCTCGGAGCCCTCGGCGGAGAGTCCGGAGAAGCGATAGGTCGCAGGCGCTCCCTGGCCACCACTGGAACCGGCGCTCGCACCTGTGCTGGAACCTGCGCTGGCCGTCACCACCAGGGGGTGATCCGCGCTCACCCCGCTGATCAACTCTGGAGGCGCCGCTGACCACTGCTCCGAATGCAAGCGGTCCAGGTTGGTGCTGGTCACAAAGTTCGCCGGACGTAACAGCGTATCGGCTTCACCATAAAACAGCCAGGCCAGCCAGAGCTCATCCGCGTTGGCATAGTCTCGCGCTGACTTCCAATACCATAATCCGTCGTGGCCGTCCGCCAGCCTGGCGCGCGGATAGAAGCCGGCCAGTTCCCACTGCCCCGCATTCTGCTGCAGCAGAAAGGAGAGCAGCCAGGGGCGATCTCCCTTGGCCTCCACCATGGCGAATCCATAATCCCCTGGCGGCAGACCCGGAATCGAGAAGTCCACCTCCGAGGTGCTCGCTGCCAGGGGACAGTTGAAGGCGGTCACGGAGGACTGTCTGGAGCCTGTCAGATTGGAATCCAGCTCGTAGACCTGCGTCACCTCCAGATCATCTCCCTGCAGTCTTGACGAGGTCTGCTGCACCAGGTTGGCGGTGGAAGCAAAGGCCGGACCACTGGCAAACTCGGCAATCATCCTGGTCTGCACCTGGGCAACATCATCCCCCTGCACCGCCTGCGCAAGGGCCTTGGCGGCCTCGCTCAGGCTGCTCCGCAGTTGAGGAGTCATCTTGGCCTGGGTCGTGCACGTCTGGCCATCCCCCCCCCTTGGCCAGGCCGCCAGCGCCACCATCAGGGACGCGATCCACAGCGCCCCCACTCTTCCCCGGCAGACTCTCTTCCTGTCCCTCACTGCTCCGCTCCTGTCCGAAACTCTTCCGCTTGGCAATTATGCAATATCTTATGCGACCACCCTACCACCTGCCCTGTCCAGCTTACGAAGGAAGCTCAGGGGGGCGGCTCTTCACAACAGCCGGCTCAGCGCTCCCGTTTCTCCCGGTCAGGATCCGGGTACGCTCTGACGCCGGGGAGACGAAGCGGGTATCCAGCAAAGACCCCGCAAGACCGGTCCCGTCTGGATGACGGCTTGGGCGACGGCCTGGGCCCGCCGCCTGTCATACGGGACCGGAAGAGGGTTTAGAAGCTATTCTGGTGCAGTGAAGCTATCTTCTCATCGCCACCGGCGTCACAAACAGAAGGTGCAGCAAAACCACGCTCATAGACTCCTCCTTCCATTGGCTGCCGGCTGGCTGTCGCTTTCCCTGGCGTGGCCCGGAGCCACAGCCCGGCTGTGCGCCCAGGCTCTGCCTGCCACTCCGCCGACGGCGCGCGTCGGGCAGACTCCTTCCAACCCACCCCAGGCTCTCACCTCGGCCGCCAGTTCGACCCCCAACCCACCGCATCGCGCCCAGATCGTCTACGCCAACGGTCTGCTCCAGGTGCGAGCCGACAACTCCAGCCTCAACCAGATTCTGCGCACGCTCTCTCAGCAGACGGGCCTCAAGATCACCGGCGGCGTCCAGGAGCAGCGGGTCTTCGGCGACTACGGCCCCGCCTCTCTCTCCACCGTCCTCAGCACCCTTTTGGATGGAGCAGGGGCCAACATCATGATCCTCGCCGGCGACGCCCAGCACCCACCCCAACTCATCCTCACCCCCGCCACGGGAGGGCCCGAACCGCCCAGTCCCGACTCACCCGTCTACGCCATCTACGACCAGAGCAACGATCGGGAGGCGCCAGTGCCACCGCCGGCGACGCCGGGCGCCGGATCGTCGGTGCGCGGCGGCCTTCCGGGCAGCGCCGCGGCTCAGCCTGCCATACCCTCGGTTATCTCGCACGCCCTGCCCACCAGCACCCCGGCCGTAACACCCGCAGCTACCCCCGCCGGGCGGCCTTTGGCTACCACTGCGGTGGCGCCCTCCACCCAGCAACCGGTTGCAGCCGGGGGCAGCACTGCCGCCTCACCCGCCAGGGTCCTGACGCCAGAGATGGTCGAGCAGGAACTGATGAAGATGCAGGAGCAGCAGGCGGCGCAGCAAAAGGCGAAGCTGAAAGATCTGGATGAGAAGGTGCAACAGGAACAGCTTCAGGCGGCAAAGGCGAACGCCGCAGGCAAGAGTTCGACAAATCCCACAAATCCGGCAAATCCAACCGGTTCAGCGGCTCCGGCCAGCCAGCCCACCAGCAGTGCCTCACCCCAGCCCTGAGGTACCCGGGTCACAGCTTTACCCTTCCAGACGAAACAGTCTAACGATTGGCGTTGACGCTCACGCCCGTTGCCAGCCCGCGCCTTGCCGTGGACTGAACATGAATGTGGAATACGCGGAACATTGCCAGACAGACGCCATACGCCAGAAGCACTCCAAATGCCAGAGATGCGAAGACGGCCCCCACCAGCAAAATCGTTAAACTCATCCGAAGACTTCTCCTCTGGCCGCGCAAGCCGCCTGATTTACTCCAGCAAGCAGAATCAAGGCTGATTCACAGGCCAAAGTTATTGTGGACGATTCATCAGAACATGGAGCACTAAACTTTGGTGCCCCTAGTATCGAATGATATTCCACAACTCAGCCTCCGTCTGTGAGGCCAGACTTTCCCCCTCCCATCAAACCTCTCCCGAAAACCTCCCGGCTCGCCACAGAGGCCACAGCGGGGCCGCCGCTGCTGGATTGCCACAGGCTCTATCGGCCGGCCGAACCATGGGTAGAGTCCTGTTGCAATTGAACACAGCAGGGCTCCGCCTGGCCTGGGCGCATGCTGCTCTCTCCGGTCGCGGTGTCCCGCTTTCCGTCCGCGCCCGATTCTTTGCGCCAGGCGCGAAGCCTGCTCGCCCGGTTGGGAACCCCCTCCCCCCTCCGAGTAAACTAATTGCTTG
>JAJZDM010000011.1 GCA_021806005.1 Acidobacteriota bacterium
TTAACATTCGACCTCTCCCCCCTACCTGTGACACCCATCACAAGTCCAGCATTTCAGTTCTGACAGAACTTTCATTCTCCCTCTCAATACGCTGCAAGTACATGAAATACAACGTATTCAGGATCCAGACCCAGGCACAAATATGAGCGCTAATCGCGCAGCTCGTGCTGTATTCGGCTCAGCCGGACGCCCACCCCACCCCGAAGCACCCGCCGCCACACCCCTTCCATGGCGTCTCTTCGCTCCCGCCAAAACAGTTCACGCAACGCCGCCGTTCGCCTCGGGAGGCCCTTCGTTCTGTACTCTGCAGGACAGTGTGCCCCTGGGGCGACAAAAGGCCGGCCATCGACGGACCGACCAGAGAGAGGCAAAACCAACCCTCGCCGCTCGCTGTTGATGCGTGGTCTGGACCAAGCGTGCGGCATCGCTCTCACTCCAACTCCAAAGGCAAGCCTGGCGAGGACTGGAGCTTCTGGATCTTTCTCGGACAGCCCCGGAGGATGGCTTCGGGCAGTGGATTCTTTGCTGAGCTCAAAGATAACGGATGCTTGGAGATATATGGACGGCCAGGAACAGGCCGTGTGACCAACTGGGGAAGATATCTTCAGTGAAGCTGCCGATCCACGCCGCAGATGAGAACGACGCAGACCGACAAGGGGCGCCATCGAAGTTTCCCGATAATACGCCCGGCGCTGACGACTCCAGAACGGCTGCAGAGCCGATCTGTCTCCACTCCTGTAGTTGCAGTTCCTTACTCGCCGGGAAGCGGCCAGGAAGAGACGAAAAATGATCTCCATCACTGCTCAGCAGAGCACCGAGAGCCTTTTATTTATTGACTTGCAGCCGCCCCCTGCGCATTCGGCTTGGAACTTCCGTCCACCTTGGGGAAGTATCCGGCACGCGTACGCACCCGCAGTCCGTGATATCCGCTCTCATCAGCCACCACATGGATGGTCCGGTAGCCGCCCAGCGACATCGGCCGGCTTGGGCGATATTCGATCAAGTACTGCGACCGGATGTCCTGTGCTACCTTCTGCGCCACTCCATCGACATCCTGCAGCTTTTTGGGGAAGTAGGCCTGGCCGCCTGTCTGATCGGCCAACTGAAGGAGCACCTCCTTGGAGTGCTTGGCCGCTTTATGGCTCAGGTCCCCGCCAAAGAGCAGGCCAATGCAGTAAATCGACGGTCCGTCGAGTTGCTGCACCCTATGGATGGTCTCCTCCAACGTTGCATTGGAGGAGTTATCGTCGCCATCGGTGACGATCAAAAGCACCTGTTTGGGTTCTTTTGAGTTCTTGGCGAGGTAATCGGCCGACGCGATCACCGCATCATACAGCGCCGTTCCGCCCCCGGCCTTGATATAACTGAGCCCCTGCTGCAGCTTGACGATGCTGTTGGTGAAGTCCTGATCGATGTACGGTTCCGAGTTGAAGTCCACCAGAAACGCCTCGTCCTTTGGGTTGGAGAGCTTCACCAGGTTGAGCGCCGCTGCATCCACGGACGGACGTTTATCGTACATCGAACCCGAGCTATCGATCAGGATCCCCAGCGAGATGGGCTGGTCCTCATGTCCGAACTCCACGATCTTCTGCAGCACGCCATCTTCATAGACCTTGAACGCGCTCTCCGGCAGCGCACTCACCTGATGTCCTGAGGAATCAACCACGGACGCATTCAGCCGCACCAGATAGGCGTTGGTGACCAGCGTATAGTTCCCATTCTGCTTGGTCACCACCTCTGACTGGCCGGGAAAATGCACTGGCCCTGGCTCCGCACTGGGCGCATCTGGCGAGGGCACCGGATCACTATCAACCGTCAGCGGCGTCGGCTGATGCTTCTGCATGACCGCGCTATGGGCGGACGGAGTCTGCGGCGCAACATCCTGACTCGCCGGCGTCTGATCCGAATTCCCTTGGGCACAAGCCCCCGAGCCCCCGGCGAGCATCGCGCCGGAGAGCATGGTCCATGCCGCAATCCAAACCCATCTCTTCCCCTGATGATGCACGGAACCTCTCACGGATCTTGATCATCCTCTTCTGACTTTCCGGCTCTGGCTACCTCTTTCCATGGCGATGGCAGCCGCTCCTTCAATGTACGCTATCCGCCCCTCTCCCAAAGGGCCTTGGCCCGGCTTTCTAACCCCAAGGAGACTCTACCTGGGAGCCGGGGTGAATTTCTGCCTTTGATTGAAAAGGTTCCATGCGCGTATGCTCTTATTCGCCCATTCGCCCGTGAATTCATGGGCGGTTCTGTGCCTGCTTTTTAATTCATCACTTTATAGAAAAGAATCAAGAGGAATTTTGTTCATGAATTTAGGCCTAGCCGCAACTCTGATCTTTAACTTTCAAGATCTAACAACCAACGCCCCGGGAACGTCCCTGGGCGGTGATACGATCTGGCTCTGGATCGCCCTCAGCGTGGGCGTCCTGGCTCTGATCGCCGCTTTTGTTCTCGCCCGGGTCGTCATCTCCGGAGACACCGGCACCGCGGATATGCGCGTGATCTCCGACGCCATCCGCGAAGGTGCTGAGGCTTTCCTTTCCCGGCAGTACCGCACCATCGGTCTGATGGCAGCCGTGCTGGCCATCATCATCTTCCTCGGCTACAGGCTCTCTCCCAACACACATGATGTTGCCCTCCAGACCGTCATCGCCTTTCTGGTAGGAGCGACCTGCTCCGGCCTGGCCGGATTTACCGGCATGTATGTATCGATTCGCGCGAATATACGCACCGCATCGGCTGCCCGCAACTCACTCAATAAGGCCCTCCAGGCCGCTCTGCGAGGAGGCGCGGTGACAGGTCTGGTGGTGGTCGCCCTGGCACTTATTGGAATCGGCGTTCTGTTTCTCTTCTTCGGCGGGCTTCAGAACCCTACCCACGTGGTCTATGAGTTGGTTGGCTTCGGCTTTGGAGCATCTCTGGTGGCACTCTTTGCGCAGCTTGGCGGTGGTATCTATACCAAAGCCGCCGATGTGGGCGCTGACCTGGTGGGCAAGGTCGAGGCCGGCATTCCCGAAGACGACCCCCGCAACCCCGCGGTGATCGCCGATCTGGTGGGAGACAACGTGGGCGACTGCGCCGGCCGCGGAGCAGACATCTTCGAGTCGACCGCCGCGGAGAACGTCGGAGCCATGATCATGGGCGCCGCGCTCTATCCGGTATTCGGAATCAAGGGCATTCTGTTTCCCCTGATGGTCCACGCGGTCAACCTGATCGCCTCCATCGCCGGAGTCGCCATCGTCAAGACCAATGACAACGAAGAGCCGATGCGAGCCCTGAACCGCGGCTTCTATGTCACCTCTCTACTGGCCCTGGCCGGCTTCGCCCTCATCGTCTTCAAGATGCTCAACGGACCCGGAGTACAGCCTGTTTACCTGTTCTTCTGCGGCCTCATCGGTCTGGTAACCGCCTTCCTCTTTGTCTGGATCACCCAGTACTACACCGAGTGCCGCTATCACCCGGTGCAGTCCATCGCCGAGGCATCTCTTACCGGCCCGGCTACCAACATCATCAGCGGCCTGGCCGTGGGTATGGAGACCCCCGCCATGCCGGTGGTCGTCATCTGCTCAGCACTGCTGCTCAGCTATTACTGCGGCGTGCGCGGCCTCGAGGGTGTACATCTGAATGGCATCTCGGACTACGTCAAGGGCATCTACGGCACCGCCATCGCCACCATGGGCATGCTGAGCTGTGCAGCCTACATCCTGGCCATGGACACCTTTGGACCCATCACGGATAATGCTGGCGGCATCATCGAGATGTCCAACCAGCCGGATGTCGTCCGCGACAAGACCGACAAACTGGACTCGGCCGGCAATACCACCAAGGCCCTTACCAAGGGCTACGCAGTAGGCTCCGCGTCGCTGGCTGCTTTCCTGCTCTTCTCAGCTTATCTGGAGGAGATCAAGGCGCTGGTGGTCAACCGCGTGGCCGCCGCCGGTCCAGCCGGATTCATGCCCGCCGGATGGTCCTTCAACAACATCAACCTCGCCGAGGTTCCGGTGTTTGCCGGAGCGATGCTCGGCGCCATGCTGGTCTATCTCTTCTCCGCAAAGGCCATCAAAGCCGTAGGCCGCACCGCGCAGATGGTGGTCAAGGATGTTCGCGACCAGTTTCGCGAGCACCCCGGCATCATGCAGGGCACCGCCAAGCCCGACTATGCCCGCTGCGTCTCGATCGTGACCGGTGCCGCCCTGAAGGAGATGGTCCTGCCGGGCATCCTGGCCGTGGGCCTGCCGGTCGCCGTCGGCCTGATCTTCCGCAACTTCAGCTCTACCTACGGTGCCGGCTCCGGAGTCATGATCCGAGCCAACCTCTCCCCGGTTCCTACCATTAATGGTGTCCCTGTGAACCTGGGCGGAGCCACCGCGGTCGCTGGTCTGCTGATGGTGGGCACCATCTCCGGCGTCCTGCTGGCCATGCTGATGAACAACGGCGGCGGAGCCTGGGACAACGCCAAGAAGTGGATCGAGACCGGCAAGTACGGCGGGAAAAAATCCGATGCCCACAAAGCCGCCGTGGTAGGCGACACGGTGGGTGATCCCTTCAAGGACACCGCCGGACCAAGCCTCCACGTCCTGATCAAGCTCCTGGCGACGATCACCCTGGTGCTGGCTCCACTCTTTCTCTAACCCCATCCCAACGCAAAGGCCGCCTCAAGATGAGGCGGCCTTTGCGTTTGCCCGGGTGTGGCCCTGCGCTGGTCCCTGGGGCGGGCGCTCTGCGGTCAGCGGAGTCCGCCCGAAGAAGATTCGAGAGTGATCTGCATAAAATCTCGCCAACGATCGCCCCCGGCGTCTATACTCATCCGCAAATCACTCCTCCACTCCCAAGGAGCCACCCATGTCCAGCGTCCGGCTTCTCATCGGTACCCGCAAGGGAGCCTTCATCCTCACCGCAGACGGTTCCCGAACAGACTGGGCCATCTCTGGACCATGCTTTCCCGGCTGGGAGATCTACCACCTGAAGGGTTCACCTGCGGACCCCAATCGCCTGTATGCCTCCCAGACCTCGAGTTGGTTTGGGCAGCAGATTCAGCGCTCGGAGGATGGCGGACTCACCTGGTCGCCGGTGAACAACGAGTTTCAGTACACGGGGAGCCCCGGCACCCACCAAACCTACGACGGCACAGCCCAACCCTGGCAGTTCAAACGCATCTGGCATCTTGAACCTTCGCTCACCGATCCCGACTCCGTCTTCGCTGGAGCCGAGGACGCGGGACTCTTCCAGACCAGCGACGGTGGCCTCCACTGGAGAGAGATCCCTGGCCTCCGCACCAGTGAGACGGGGCCTCGCTGGCAACCCGGCGCGGGAGGCCTCTGCCTGCACACCATCCTCCTTCATCCCACCGATCCGGAGCGCATGGTGATCGCCATCTCCGCGGCCGGTGCGTTCCGGACCGACGATGCGGGCAAGACATGGAAACCCATCAACAAGGGTCTCTACTCCAAGTACCTTCCCGACCCCTCCGCCGAGATCGGCCACTGCGTCCACCACATCGCGATGCATCCCCAGAGGCCGGACACCCTGTTCATGCAGAAGCACTGGGATGTGATGCGCTCGGACGACGCCGGGGATCACTGGACAAAGATCAGCGGCAACCTGCCTACCGACTTCGGCTTTGTGATCGATGTCCACGCCCACCAGCCCAACACGGTTTACGTCGTCCCCATCAAGAGCGACTCGGAACACTTCCCCCTGGATGGCCGACTGCAGGTCTTCCGCAGCCGGACCGGCGGCAACGAATGGGAGCCACTGACCCGCGGCCTGCCGCAGGAGCACTGCTACGTCAACGTGCTGCGCGACGCCATGGCTGTGGACACGCTGGAGGACTGCGGCATCTACTTTGGAACCACCGGCGGCCAGGTTTACTGCTCACCGGACGGCGGTGAGACGTGGAAGGCGATCACACATGATCTTCCGGCAGTGCTCTCCGTAGAGGTCCAGACTCTCCCATGAAAGCCGCCACCGGGGCGCAGACCACCAGCATCACGCACCACATCCGCGTCGATCTTCCGCTCCACCTGCGCCGGCTGGCGAACATCCCTGCCGACGCCCGGGATCTGATCCTCGAGGTCCCCGCCCCGGTAACCATCGCGTCCTGCCTCGACGAGCTTGAACACCGATTCCCCATGCTGCGCGGCACCATACGGGACCACATAACCCGCCAGCGACGCGCCTTCCTGCGCTTCTTTGTATGCATGGAGGACTGGTCTCACCTGCCGACCGAAACACCTCTGCCCAAGCCAATCCTCGACGGCCGGGAGCCGCTGATCATCCTGGGGGCTATCGCCGGCGGATACTGAACAGATGGCAATAGGCTTCACAAGCCGCAGGCTGGCGAAGCCATCCTCCCGCAGACGCTGAGGGCGCGAAGCAGGCCAGGCTCGACGCCTACCCGATGGGCAGGCGAAGCTGCCGCAGAACCAGCGGCCGGACCCGTAAAATGAATTCATGGCTCGTTTATATCCCTTCCGTGCCCTTCGTTATGACACCGCTCGCGTCGATATGGCGGAGGTTGTCACCCAGCCCTACGACAAGATCACCCCTGCCATGCAGGATGCCTACTACGCGGCCAGCCCTTACAACCTGATCCGAGTGATTCTCGGCCGCCATCTCCCCACCGACACCGAAGCGGACAACGTGTACACCCGCGCCGCTGCAACGCTCCAGGAGTGGCGCTCCGAGGGCATTCTGAAGGAAGAGCCCGAACCAGCGCTATACGGCTACGCCCAGACCTATACCGTACCTGGAAGCACAGCGGAGGATGGAACCGGTACGATTCGCGAGCGCCGGGGATTTATCGCTCTCGGACAGCTCCACGACTACGCGGACCGTGTGGTCTACCGCCATGAACAGACCTTTCCCAAGCACAAGTCCGACCGCCTTGCTCTCTTCAAGGCCACCCGCGCCTACTGCGAGCAGATCTACATGCTCTACTCTGACCCGACCTTTACCGCGGAGCAGGCGATCTTCGAGTCCGGCGCCGCGCCCGACCTTGAGATAACGGATGAGTACGGCGTTCTGCACCGGGTATGGAAGCTCACCGAACCGGCCCTGATCACCCGGGTGCTGGAGGCGATGGCCGACAAGTGGCTGCTGATCGCCGATGGCCACCACCGTTATGAGACCTCGACGGCCTACATGCAGGAGCGCGCCTCCCAACTGGGGGTTGACCCCAATGCGCCGCCCAGCATCACCGCCACCGGCCTTCCCCAGCCGGCATTCCCCGAACAGGCGATGATGATGACCTTTGTCAACATGGACGCTCCGGGAATCACCATCCTGCCTACCCACCGCGTGGCCTACGGCCTCACCGGCTTCAGCGGCCGCGAGTTCGCCAGCCGCGCCGCGGAGTACTTCACCGTGACCGAGATTGCTCCCAAACCCAGCGGCCATGACTCTGACACGGTCGCGCTGCTCCGCCGCCTGGAGCAGCATCCGGGTGTCGCCTTTATCGCCGCCACGGGCGACGGCTGCTTTCTGCTGGTACCCCGGTCCGCGGAAATTGCACCTCTGCTCTCCGGCCTCTCCGAACGCCAGCAGCAGCTCGACGTCACCCAGCTCCACAAGGTAGTTCTGGAGAAGATCCTGGGCATGAGCGAGGAGACGGTTCGGGCCGGCTCCCACATCCGCTATCTCCGCGAAGCCTCCGAGGCCCTGACCCAGGTAGGCAGCGGCGAAGCTGATGTTGCCTTCCTGATCAAGCCGGTGACCCTGGAACAGATGAAAGACATCTCCCTGAACCTGGAGGTAATGCCGCAGAAGTCCACCGACTTTTATCCCAAGCTACTGAGTGGCCTGGCCATGTACACGCTCGATTAGAGAACCAGTCGCGCAGGGATACCGACCGGGCACAGGTCATCTAAGGGCGAAAACGGGCCAGGGACGCGAGTCCCTGGCCCGTCTGCAATCTATGGATGCCCCTCTGGCGCGGCCATAGATTGCCGCTTTCAAACCTACCTGGAGATACCCTCCAGCGGGGAGCTGGCGGTTGCGTATAGCTTCTTCCCCATCCTTCCGGCAAGAAAGGCCTCTCGTCCGGCCTCCACGGCCTTCTTCATCGCACTGGCCATCACCACCGGCTGCTTGGAGGCCGCCATTGCGGTATTCAACAGCACCCCATCAAAGCCCATCTCCATCGCCAGCGCAGCGTCGCTGGCAGTACCCAGGCCCGCATCCACGATGAGCGGAACGCCTGTAATCAGTTCGCGCATCATGCGCAGCGTGTAGGTGTTGGCGATTCCCAGGCCCGTCCCGATCGGCGCGCCCAGGGGCATCACGGCGGCTGCTCCGGCATCGATCAGCCGCTTTGCAAACACAATGTCATCCGTGGTATACGGCAGTACGGTAAAGCCTTCCTTGACCAGCACCCGGGTAGCTTCAACTGTCGCTTGAACATCCGGATAGAGCGTCGCCATATCGCCGATCACTTCAATCTTCACCCAGTCAGAGAGCCCCACCTCACGCCCCAGACGGGCGGCGCGGATCGCCTCCTCAGCGGTAAAACAACCCGCCGTATTGGGCAGCAGGAAATATCTCTTCGGGTCGATGAAGTCCAGCAACGACTGCTTGGTCCGGTCCAGTTCCACGCGCCGGACCGCAACGGTCACCATCTCCGCTCCGGATGCCTCGATGGCGGCACTGGTCTCCGCGCCATCCTTGTACTTCCCGGTTCCAACGATCAGTCTCGAGGCAAATGTTCTACCTGCAATCTTCAGTTCGTCCATAACTCCCATTCTAGTGCAGTCCGCTTGTGGCCGAGGTCCGGGCGGATGGTAACCACGTCTTTCCTCCAGCAGCAGATCGGGTGGTGATGCAAGCTTGCCTGTGCACGTCCCTTTGCGTTTGGCCGCATGCTCTGTTACATGCGCTACTATGCGCCTCGATAGGGCTCGCCTTTGAAAATCAGTCGGGAGGGAGTGGAAGACCGCTCTTCTCCGTTTCTCCACCATCACTGCAAGATCCCACCCCAAACCGTAGCGAAGGTTGCCGACGAAGCGGGGCTTACCCATGACAAAGATTCCTTCGCGTACAGCATGGAACCTGCTGCCCCGCGCTCCAGCCCGCGCACGGCCCGCAACTCGGAACTGTCCAACGGCACCGGACTCGCAACCCCATTTCATCTTCAATCGCGCAATCAACGTACAAACTACGCGCTCGGCGCTATAGTGTTGGGGTGCCTTCTCTCCCCTCCCTCCGCGGCGCCGGCCTCCTTCTCACCCTCGCTTGCTTCGTCCTCTCCGCCCAGAGCCCCGCTGCCCCGGCAACATCCTCCGTTGCCCCCGCCGAGGCCGTCCTGCAACGCCTCATTCCCCACCTCGCCCCCCAGTTTCATCTCACCCTCAAACCCAGCCATCCTGACGCCTTCCGAATCTCCGGAACCCCTGGCGCCATTCACGTTGAGGCCGCTACCATCCCCACTCTCCTTTGCGGCGTCAACTGGTACCTGAAGTACGTCGCCCACCTCGATATCTCCACCAACGGGCTCCAGCTCGGCCCGCCCAACCTCGTCCTTCCCGCGCCCTCCGCGCCCATTGAAAAACCGGCTCTTTACAAGATCCGTTACGCCCTCAACGAGAACGTTGACGGCTACGCTGGCCCCTACTGGACCGATGCCCGCTGGCAGCATGAGATAGACATCCTCGCCCTCTCTGGAGCCAACGCCATCCTGATCGAACGCGGCACCGATCTTGTCCTCTACCAGACCTTGCGCGACGCAGGCTACTCCGACCTGGCCATCCGCAGATGGATCACGCAGCCCGCCCACCAGAACTGGCAGCTTATGGGCAACATGTGCTGCTTTGACGAGCCCATCTCTCTGGGACTCCTGCACAAGCGCGCAGCCTCCGCCCAGCGCCTCATCGCCAGCCTCCGCGCCCTCGGCATCACCCCGGTCCTGCCCGGCTACTACGGCATCGTCCCTGCAGACTTCGCCAAAGTCCACCCCGGCACCCACGTCATTGCCCAGGGTGACTGGAACGGCTTTCCCCGTCCCGGCTGGATCGATCCCCGCGACCCCAGCTTCATCTCCCTCGCTGCCAGCTTCTACCGGCACCAGCGTGACCTCTTCGGCGATACCTCCATCTATGACATGGAGATCCTCCAGGAGGGCGGCTCCACGGGTGACGTCCCCGCCGGCGCCGCAGCCAATCTGATCCAGCTCGCCCTCGAGGCCGCTCACCCTGGCGCCCTCTGGTTCATGATGGCGTGGCAGAACAATCCGCTCCCGGCCATCCTCTCCGCCATAGACACCACCCATGTCCTCATCGCTGACATCGAGCAGGGCCGCATCGCTCGCAACGGCCGCGACCAGCAGTTCCAGGGTGCTGACTGGCTCTTCGGCGGCCTCTGGGAGTTCGGCGGCCGCACCACCCTCGGCGCACCCCTCTACGACTACGCCATCCGCTTTCCCAACATGGCCGCCAAACCCGGCTCCCACATCGTCGGCACCGCCCTGTTTACCGAGGGACTGGACACCAACCCCTTCGCCTTCGATCTATACACCGAGATGGCCTGGCACAGGCATCCCGTCGACCTCGACGACTGGACCAGACAGTACGCCCTCCGCCGCTACGGCAGCCCTGCGCACAACAGCCAGCCCGACCCTCACGCCCTCCGCGCCTGGCAGATCCTCCTCCACACCGCCTATAGCTACCATGCCGGCGATGGCACGGCCAAGAGCGGCGGTGATGGCGAGTCTGCGCAGGACTCTCTCTTCAACGCCCAACCCGACCTGACCACCACCCACGCCGGCGTCTGGGCCCCCCTTGGCGCGCACTACTCCCTCACCGACCTTCAACCCGCTCTGACCGAACTCCTCCAGATCGCACCCTCCCTCCGCCACACTGAGACCTACCAGTACGACATCGTCGACATCGCCCGCCAGGTGATGGCCAACCAGGCTCGCGTTCTGCTCCCCGAGATCAATGCCGCCTACATCTCCGGCGACCGAGAGGCCTTCGTCGCCCTCACCCGCCACTGGATCCGCGACATGCGTCTCCAGGACAACCTTCTCGCCACCAACCAGTACTTCCTGCTCGGACGCTGGCTGAGCTACGTTCCACCCTGGGCTTCGTCCCCGGACGAACTCCGCCGTCTCAACTACGACGCACGCTCCATCCTCACTACCTGGGGCGGCCGCAAGGCCTCGGAGTCCAGCCTCCACGAGTATGCCAACCGCGACTATGCCGGCTTGACCTCCACGTACTACGCGCCCCGCTGGCAGCTCTACTTTCGCTCTCTGCTGGTCGCCATGGACACCCACACCACTCCAAAACCGATCGACTGGTACGCCTTTGGAGACGCCTGGAACCATCGCATGACCAGCTTCCCCGCCAACCCCAGCGGCGACCCCTACACCGCCGCCACCGCCATCGCCAACGATCTGGATCTGGCCCCCGATCAACCCCGCAACCCGTAACCGCTTGGCACGCTACTTGAGCGATTGCTGCTGCTGGGCCTGTTGGGCGCGGCGGGAGAGGGGCGGGGGTTGCTCAGGCAGGGCTTGGGCTCTTTCCACCAGCATCGACCAATCTTCGGGGATGGGGAGTTCGCGGTCGAGCGGTGGGCTGCCTTCACTGGGCTCCACGCGAACGGCTACGCTCAGCTCGCTCCTGGTTCGGCCGCGGTAGATGCCGTGGGTCGGCGGAACGTCGGCGTAGTCGCGGCCGATGGCGGTGCGGATGTGGCGGTCGCCGGCGGTGAGGTTGTTGGTAGGATCGAATCCGATCCAGCCGAGTTCCGGAAGAAAGGCCTCGACCCAGGCGTGGGTGGCAGAGGCTACGGAACGGTCGCGGTCGCGGTCGCCGTGGTAGAGGTAGCCACTGACGTAGCGGCAGGGAATCTTGAGCTGCGAACGAACCAGCGAGATCATGACGTGGGAGAAGTCCTGACAGACGCCAGCCCTGGAGGAGAGCGCCAGTTCGATGGGAGAGTCGACCTTGGTAGCGTTGGGCTTATAGTCAAAGTATTCGTAGAGTTGGGCGTTGAGCCGGCGCAGGGCGCTCAGAGGATCGCCCTGGCGACATAGGCCAAGATGCTTGCCGAGGGATTCGATCTCCGGTGTAAAATGAGCGAACTCGCTGGGAAGGAGCATCTCCCAGAAATCGCCCTCGTGGACCAGAGCGTCGAGTTCATCCCAGGAGCCTGGGTGGAGGGAGCCAGGGATGGGCGCGTGGGCTGCCATCTCGACAACGGATTCAGCCACGATCACGAGTTGGACGTGCTGACCTGGAATGTCGAAGAGGTGGACGTGGTTGGCGAAGTGATCGCGATGGCTGAAGACGCGGCAGCGCGGGCTGACGGAAAGATGAAAGGTGAGGCAGCGCTGTTGGATGTCAGAGCGCGGGTGCATCCGCGTCTCCATGATGCTTTCGCTGACGGGCGTCTTGTAGACAAACTTGGTCAGATGGCGGATCGAGTAGTACATCGGTCCCTCCTGCGATGGCGACAGCGTGCTTTGCATTGCTTCTTCGTCTTCCTGTTTTGCTCAGACTGTTCAGCGAGCGGTTGGGACTTCCCAGCAGCGAGATGACAGGCAGTTATCCAGCCAGCGCGGTCTGAATGGGATAGTCAACGTAAAGGTGGTAGATGGTCTCGTGAATGGCCTGGCACTGGCTCTGGATGCTTTGCAGGTAGGCAACGAGGTCACCGATCAAAATCTCGTCGACGCTGGCGAAACCGAGAGAGGCGCTCAGACGACCGGAGATGCGATTGAGTTCCTCGGCGCGAGTCTTGCCGGATCTTTCCTGGATGGCCTGCAGGGAGTGCTTGAGACTGTCGATGGAGAAGCGGAGGGAGTGGGGGAACTCGGCGTCGAGTAACAGAAATTCCAGGATGCGTTCGGAGGTAAGGTCGGCGGTGTAGACCTTGCAGTAGGCCTCAAAGGCGGTTGCGGAACGGAGCAGCCCCGTCCAGTCGAGGTACTCGTTGCCCTCCGGAACAGAATCAGACTTGGCCCATACATCTTCGTAATAAGCCTCCAGCAGAAGTCCGGTTGCGGTGGCGCGTTCAAGGTAACGGCCGACCTGGATGAACTGCCAGCCTTCGCCGTGGGACATCGTGGAGTCCGTGACTCCCTGGAACTGGTGAACAGCTTCCATCGCGGCCTGGAGGAAGGCGGTGGGACCTCCGCCGAACTCGGTCGCAGCATCCGTCTGCATGGCGCGCTTGACCTGCGGGCTGGTGACCTCCAGATAGAGAGAGTTGAGCTTCTGCCACTGCTCGGTGGAGATCTGTTCGCGGACCTGACGGGCGTTTTCGCGCGCGGCGATGATACAGGAGACGATGGAGGATTTATTGGAGGTGTCGAAGGTGAGGTTGCGGGCCAGTTCATAGGCGTTGCCGCTCCACTTGAGGCGATTGGGGTTGCCGAGGGCGTGGAGCATGCGGAGCCAGCGGTGGTCGGCGCTGAAGGAACTCTCGTCGAGCATCAGATTCAGGTTGACATCCAGCAGACGCGCGGCGTGCTCGGCCCGCTCGAGGTAGCGGCTCATCCAGTAGAGCGAATCGGCGACGCGAGAGAGCATGCGGTCGGTTCCTTGGCTGAATTTGTCTTGCCCGTTGAACTTAACCTTACAGGAACTCTGAAACCTTGATGAATCAGAGTGTGGGCCTGTCAGCTCAGCACCCAGGTATCTTTCGAACCCCCGCCCTGAGAGCTGTTCACGACCAGTGAGCCGCGAGTGAGGGCGACGCGGGTGAGGCCACCGGGAACGATGGTTACCTTGTCGCCGTAGAGGACGTATGGGCGGAGGTCGACGTGGCGAGGTTCCAGTTCATCGTCGATGAGGCAGGGCGCGCGGGAAAAGCTGATGGTGGGCTGCGCGATATAGTTGCGGGGGTTGGCCCGGATCTTTTCGGCGAATGCCTCTCGCTCCTTGGGGGTGGACTGCGTGCCGATGAGCATGCCATAGCCTCCGGATTCGCCTACGGCTTTCACAACCAGCTTGTCGAGGTTCGCCAGAACGTGGTTTCGTTCCTTTTCGCGGGTGCAGAGGTAGGTCTCGACATTATTGAGGATGGGCTCTTCGCTGAGGTAGTACCGGATGATCTCCGGGACATAGGCGTAGAGGGCCTTATCGTCGGCAACGCCGGTGCCAAAGGCGTTGGCCAGGGTGACGTTGCCGGCGCGATAGGCGTGGAATAGCCCGGCGGCGCCGAGGATGGAGTCGGAACGGAAGCAGAGAGGGTCGATAAAGTCGTCGTCGACACGGCGATAGATGACATCGACGCGGCGAAGGCCGGAGGTCGTGCGCATGTAGCAGACGTTGTCGTGGACGACGAGGTCGCGGCCCTCCACCAGTTCGATGCCCATCTGACGGGCGAGGTAAGCGTGCTCGAAGTAGGCGGAGTTGAAAACGCCGGGAGAGAGCAGAACGATATTGGGTTCTGGGCGGCCTTCAGGGGCCAGCGAGCGCAGGGTTCCCAGCAGGAGCTGGGTGTACTGCTCGATGGGTTTGACGTTGTATTCGCGGAAGAGCTGCGGAAAGATGCGCTTCATCACCCGTCGGTTCGTGAGCATGTAGCTGACGCCGGAGGGGACGCGGAGATTGTCTTCCAGAACAACGAATTCACCGTTTTCGAGGCGGATCAAATCCGTCCCGCAGACAGCGATGTAGACGTTGCGCGGAACCTGCAGGCCGGACATCTGGCGCCGGAACTGCTGGCAGGAGTAGACAATCTCGCGGGGGACGATGCCGGCCTTGAGGATGCGGCCTTCATTGTAGATGTCGCGGAGGAACAGGTTGAGGGCGGTGATGCGCTGGATGAGGCCGCGCTCGACCTTCGCCCACTCGGCTGAGGTGATAATGCGTGGAAGCAGATCGTACGGGAAGATCTTTTCCGTGCCTTCCTCACGACCGTACACCGTGAAGGTGATGCCCTGGTTGAGGAAGCTGAGGTCCGCGGCCTGCTTGCGGCGCTGGACCTCAGCCTGTGGGAGAGCGGTGAAGTGCTCCAGGAGCGGGGCGTAGTGCTCGCGCAGTCGGTCTTCACCGGCGAACATCTCGTCGAAGGCGTGGTCCAGCTTGTACTTCCAGGTCGTCGCCGCCTGGGGAGGGCGCTCGGCTTCGGGCGAGGGGTTGTCCATGGAGATTTCAGTATAGGGGATGGTTTACCCGGCGGGAGTTCGTCCTGGATCCATGCCTCATCAACACCCCCGCAGCGTGATCCAGAGGCCGGAGAGATGGAAGGTTGTGGACGGCGAGAGCAGATCCCTCTGGCCCGCCAGCCGCCTGCGGAATTGACCGAACCGGGCGCCGGTGCGTTCGGCGATCCTCCCAGGCGCAGAGAGAGAGGTGAAAGAACTCGCCGGGCACGCTCCTTCCTGGCGTAGACTTTTGACCAGTTCCACCACACGACCCGAGGCAACCCCATGACAGACTCGGCAGTCCTTCCCGCCACAGAACGTTCGGCCACCATCTCCAGGCAGCACCGCTGGCTCTCCGTCGACGTGCTGCGCGGCCTCACCATCGGCTTCATGATCATGGTCAACAACAACGGAGGAGGATCCGACGCCTACTGGGCGATGAAGCACACCGACTGGAACGGCTTCACCCCCACGGACCTCGTCTTCCCCACCTTCCTCTTCCTTGTGGGCATCTCCACAGTCTTCTCCACCCAGGCGCGCTTGGCCAAGGGCGCCTCCAGATCCTCGCTGCTCGGCCACACCTTCCGCCGCGCCGTCGTCCTCTTTCTGCTCGGCCTGCTGGTCAACAGCTTTCCCTTCTTTCACCTCGCCACCATGCGCTTCTACGGCGTCCTCCCGCGCATCGCCATCTGTTACCTCATCGTTGCGGTCTTTTACCTCTACAGCTCCTCCTGGAAGGACAAAGCCGTCGCCGTCGCCGCCTGCCTGTTTGGCTATTGGATCCTCATGCGCTTTGTTCCCGTCCCCGGCTACGGCCTGCCCACCCACCAGATTCCTCTGCTGGACAAGGACGCCAACCTCGCCGCCTGGCTCGACCGCCAGATCTTCTCGCCCAACCACCTCTATGAGCAAGTCCGCGATCCTGAGGGCCTGCTCAGCACCATCCCCGCCGTTGCCACCACGCTCATCGGCATGCTCACGGGCATCTTTCTGCGCTCCACCCGCTCCATCGTCCAGAAGGCCCGAGCCATCGCCTTGGCAGGCTGCGTCGGTCTGCTCAGCGGCGGCCTCTGGAACTTTACCTTCCCGGTCAACAAGAAGCTCTGGACCAGCTCTTACGTCCTCTACGCTGCAGGCTGGAGTCTGTTGCTCCTGGCCCTCAGCATCTACCTCGTCGATATCCTCCCGGCGCGCAGATCCCCACCCGCCTCTGACACCCAGATGCGCAAGCGTTACATGGTCCTGCTCGCCTTTGGCACCAACGCCATCGCCGCCTACGTCTTCTCCGAACTCCTGCCCGGCGCCCTCAACCTTATCCATCCCCGGCCCGGAGTAGCCTTCCTGCGCTGGTTCTACCTCAGCATCCTGCGCATCATCCCCTACGCGCCCATGGCTTCGATGGCCTTCTGCATCCTCTTCGTCGCTGTCTGCTGGCTCCCCATCTACGCCATGTACCGCCGCCGCATCTTCTTGAAGGTCTGATCGACCAGATCCCTCCAACGACCGCGCCCACCTGCCGCCATGCAAACAACCGGAGCCTGTTCCACCGCTGGCTCCTTTTCACTCAGCCCTCGTCCTTGCCCGGAACGCGCTCCTCTTTACCGAAGAGTGCAGGGCACAGGCGGGAAGTTGAGTTAACCGACTTGCTGCTGGACACAAACGGCCCGCTCCACCCCTGGAGCAGGCCGTCCATGCAGTGATCTGTTGAGATTGACCTGAGGCATCCGTCCCGGACCGGATGATAAACCCGGTGGGCTCTGAGCCTCGGAGTTTGAATCCACGCAGAAGGTTTCTGATTCCCCTTCCGCACTCCAGGTCTAGAGCACGGATGCCCTAAGCCTCAGTCACCTCACGTGTTGTTGTACAACTGGAACTATCAATCTTCATAGGCGTTGGATCAACCTCCTTTCCCGTGTTGATCCTCAAACTACGCTGATTCGTATACCTGCGTCAACGTCCCTTCCTGCCCTGAACTCAACCTCGCCGAGGCCCTGTCTCCCTTGGCCAAGCAGATCATCATCTCAACCTGCGGCTGCCCCCCCGGTATCTGCGGCGAAGGTCTTTGCGCGCTGCAACTTGAGGCGCAGCACCCAGCCCAGATCGAAGAGGGCTGCTCCCAGAACCCCACAGACGATCGCCCCTCGATAGGAGAGCCATACGGTGGCCAGGATCGCCCCCTGCGGATCCCCGGACGGATACAACACCGGCACCCGCTCTCCGGCAGGAAACGCAATCTCATGCGAGCGGTTGTTCACCGCCTCCATCGTCAGCAGTTCCCCATCGGGCAGGCGAAGGCGGAAGCGCGGCGTGTATACCACCTCGCCTTGCCTGTTCAACGTCGCCACATTCTCGGTGATCGTCACGACCTGTCTCACTCGCGATCGGCTGAAAGACCAGGAGTGCAGCCCAAACCCGGCAGAGACCGCAAGCAAAAGCAGCCCCACCCAGGGCAGCCTGGCTGCCAGCGGCGGAACGGCCTGCGCATAGCTGCTTCGCAACCAGCCCAGAAACTTCATCCACCCACTCTAGCAACGACCACCCAGTTGCACCGAAGAATCGCGTTCTTCGCTTCGCAGCGCGGAGTAACTGCCAGGAGTGAGCCCACGAAGAGATGCGCAGGCCGATCAATCGGGCGGATCGCTGGAGCCATTGGATGGCATCGGACAGACCACCACCCGATGCCGAGGCAAGGGCTCCCCACCGGGCCTCTATACTGGACTCCCATGTGGACCGCACCGCTTGTCTTCGAACTGCCAGCCTTTCTCATGGGCCTTCTGCTGGGCAGCTTTCTCAACGTCTGCATCTCCCGCCTGCCCCAGCATCAGAGCGTTCTGAGGCCACGCTCCCACTGTCCGGGCTGCCGGCATACCATCGCAGGATATGACAACATCCCCATCCTGAGCTGGATCCTTCTGCGGGGCCGGTGCCGCCACTGCCACCAGCGAATTGCCTGGCGCTACCCCCTGGTCGAACTCAGCTTCGCCCTCTGGCTCACCTTCGCTGCGCGCACAGCCTTCCCGCTGCTGAAGCCCGCTCTGCCCCCGGGTCCCTTCGTTGTACTCCTGGTCGACGCCGCCGGTTTGGCTATCCTCGGCTTCCTGCTGATCGGCCTGTTGGTAATGGACTGGCAGACGCACACCCTGCCTGACGCCTTCACCCTCACTGGATCGCTGATCGGCCTGCTGCTGATCTGCGTCCGCGCCGCCTACCTGCTACCGCACCAGTACGACCTTCTGCTCCACGGCCCCAACCCGCTGACCAGCGTGGGCGGAGCACTGGATCAGGGAAACATTGTCCTTACCGGACCGGAGCACCTGATTCTTGGCCGCCTGTATGCCATGGCCCTGTGGACCGGAGCTCTCTTCTTCCTCCAGTTTGCCTACAGGACCTTGCGAGGACGAGAGGGCCTGGGCACAGGCGACATCAAGCTGGTGGCAATGATCACCGCCTTCCTGGGCTTCTGGCTGAGCGCTTTTGCGGTGTTCTTGGGCGTCACCCTCTGCGCCGGATACGCTTGTGCGCTAATCGCCCGGCGTCGCGCTACCGCGATGACCCGACTTCCGCTGGGTGCATTCCTTTGCATCGGCGGGCTGATCGCTGCGATTCTCGGCGCTCCCGTTATCGCCTGGTACACCTCGCTCTTCTAAGGATGGGGTGTTCCGACACAGTTCGCTCTTGACCCTTGAACGCGCCGCTCTTAAACTCGAAACTAGCCATGACTTCGTCAAATCCGTACATTTGGCAGTACCTTCCGCTTGTGCTGCAGATCCTGGTCGCCCTGGGAATGGCCGCGGGCATGGTGACTGCGTCGTTCTTTCTGGGAAAGCATAAACGCTCCCGCACCAAACTTAGCGCCTACGAGTGCGGCATGGACCCCGTCGGGGATGCGCGCGGCCGCTTCTCCGTAAAGTTCTACATGGTGGCTATGTTGTTCATTCTATTCGACGTGGAAGCGGTGTTTGTGCTTCCCTGGGCGGTCATCTATCGTCACCTGCCGGCGATCACCGGTTCACGCTTCTTTGGCTTCTGGGAGATGCTGGTGTACCTCGGCTTTGTCGCTGTGGGCCTCTTCTACGTGTGGAAGAAGGGCATCCTCAACTGGTCCGACGATAAAGCGGATCTCTAAAAGAGTTTGTTGAAAAACAGAGCTCGGGCAAGTAGCTCCCCAACCTGTTTTGTACATCTGCTTTGCCGTTACACAACTTGCTGCGCCTCATTCGTTGCTTCGGCGCTTTTCAACAAATTCCTAACCGCGCCTCGGACGCTCCCCCCCATCAGCGCCTCCAAACGATTCAGGAAAACCGAATGGCTGACAACTCCACCCCTTCTCCGTCTTCGACCAGCCCAGCCGCCAATCCGGCAGCCATCTTCGGCAAGCAGGCGGTCTGTGAGGCCTTTGCCGGCCACCCCGCCGTCCAATGTCTTGATCGTCTGCTGACCGACGCCAAGTGGGACCGCCAGGAACTCACCCTGAGCGTTGCTCCGCAGTCCATTCTGGAAGCCGGCCAGGCGGTGAAAGAGGCTGGCTATAACTTCCTCGAAGACGTCACCGCTGTCGATTGGTACCCCACCGACACCCCCGCTGCTCCCCGCTTTCAGGTGAACTACTCGATCCTGAGCCACGGCCGAAAAGAACGCATTCGCCTGGTGGCACGCATCATGGGGGACGGCCCGCGCATCGACTCGATCACCTCCCTATGGCCCTCGGCCAACTTTTATGAGCGCGAGGTCTTCGACCTCTTCGGCATCCACTTTGCCGGCCATCCCCATCTCACCCGCATCATGTTACCCGACAACTGGAACGGCCATCCATTGCGCAAGGACTACCCCGTGGAGGGATATCGCTAATGAGCCACAACCGCGTTCTGGAACCCGCCACCCAGGAAGATCATCGTCCGAGCAGCTTTCTTCACTCTGACGCTACGGTGAAAGACAGCACGGGAGCCACCCTGGCCGGAATTCGCCACGCCGAAGATATCCTCATCCCCGGCGTTGAAGATATCGTTCGTGACGTCGCCTCTCATCATCCACATGGCTCTGATCCCGTCGTCTCGCAGACCATGGTGCTCAACATGGGCCCGCAGCATCCGTCCACGCACGGCGTTCTGCGACTGGTGCTGGAGGTAGACGGCGAGACAGTGGTCTCCCTGGCTCCTGATATCGGATATCTGCACACTGGCATTGAGAAGACCTGCGAGGCCAAGTTCTTCAACCAGGTAACGCCGCTGACGGATCGCATCGACTACCTCTGCCCGATGACCAACAACACCGCCTACGCTCTGGCGGTGGAGAAGTTGCTGGGCCTGGAGGTTCCAGAACGGGCGCAGGTTCTGCGCGTCCTGCTGAATGAGCTTACCCGGATTCAGTCCCACCTGGTTTGGCTCGGTACCCATGCCATGGATATTGGGGCGCTCACGGTCTTTCTTTACTGCTTCCGCGAGCGCGAAGACCTGCTGCGCATCTTTGAAGCAATCAGCGGACAGCGCATGATGGGTAGCTATATCCGGATTGGAGGCGTGGCACTGGAGCCTCCCGCAGGAATCTACGCCAGGATTCGCTCCTTCCTCAATGACTTTCCGGAACACATCGCAGAGTATGAGGGGCTGCTGAACGCCAACCCCATCTGGATGGGCAGGCTGAAGGGCGTGGGGCACATCTCCGCCGAAGATGCGATTGCGCTGGGCGTAACCGGTCCCAGCCTGCGCGCATCCGGGGTTGACTTCGACCTGCGCCGCGATATGCCTTACTCCGGCTACGAGAGGTTCAAGTTCAACGTTCCGGTCTCCAACGGATGTGATGTATGGGCCAGATATCTATTGAGGATGCAGGAGATGCGGGAGTCCACCAGCATCTGCCAGCAGGCCCTTGACCTGCTGGCAACGATGAACCACCAGCCACTCCACGCCGATGCCCCCAAGACGCTGCTGCCCGACCGGGAGAAGATGAAGACCCAGATGGAGTCCCTGATCCATCACTTCAAGATCGTCACGGAAGGCTTCCAGGTTCCAGCAGGGGAGGCAACCAGTTCCGTCGAAGCGCCCCATGGCATGATGAACTACTACGTGGTCTCCGATGGCACCTCCAAGCCCTACCGGGTGCACATGCGCAACGCCGACTTTGCCAATCTGCAAGCGCTGGAGACCATGTGCAAGGGCCGTCTGATCGCTGACGTGGTTGCCGTGATCGGGTCCATTGACATCGTCCTCGGAGCCATCGACCGCTGATCCAGATCCTGCTGGCGTGCAGTCCAGCACCAATGCACGCCAGCACGGGCGCAACCAGCCGGGAGCGGCGCTCCTGCGCCAAGCGTCCATGCCCGCAGCAGATCTGAAAGATGCCGCAAGGCATCCGTTCCTGAAACAGGGCAACAGGCTCGCCGGAAGATTCGCAGATGGGCGCGTTTTGGCGGAATGTTGCGGAGACCGCTTCACCCAGCTCCTGCCCCTTCACAGGCGCCATCTTAAAGACGGACTGACTTGAACCAACGCCTTCACAACGAACTCTGGACATCGTGGGCATCTCTGCTGCGCAGCTATGCGGCCGCCCACGGACTCAACAGTACCCACCAGGCTGTGGTTGAGGTAAGCACCGACCAGATCATCTTCCGGGTCAACGACCGCTGGCTCCGATTTACGTCGTGTGATATGCAACACAGCGGAGAGTCTCCTGACTCTTTTAAACTCAACGAGGACGGAACAGTCACCTTTTGCCAACACCATGAACCGGCAGTATCCATCGCCATGGACATCGCCGCCGAACAGTTCGCTCGGCAGATGCTCACGGAAGCGCGGTAATCTTGTAGTTGCCGTTAATTGAATTTGCCTTACTCCATCCCGCTGCAGGAAGTTGATTATGGCCGCTATCCCCCAGTCGATCTTTACTCCCGCCACCGCTGCCCGCTTTGACAAACTCGCCGCCATCTACCCGGTGAAGCGCTCTGCGCTGGTCCCCATGTTGCTCTACGCGCAGGACGAGGTGGGTTACGTCTCCGATGCCGTGGTCACCGAGATCGCCCAGCGTCTCGACCTGCTCGAGCTGGACGTCCGGAACGTCCTGAGCTACTACTCGATGCTGCGCACCAAGCCGGCGGGCAAGTACAACGTGCAGGTGTGCACCAACATATCCTGCATGCTGCGGGGTGGGTTCGAACTGCTCCACCACTGCAAGAACACTCTGGGCATCGATCACAAGGAGACCACCCCTGACGGTCTCTTCTCTCTGGAAGAGGTGGAGTGCATCGGCGCCTGTTGCTGGGCTCCTGCGGTCCAGGTCAACTATGACTTTCACGACGAACTGACTCCGGAGAAACTGGACGCCGTTCTGGACACCTATCGTTCCAGAGAGAGCAAATAGCCTTGCAGACAGCAGTGGCAAAGCCGACACTGCCTGCACCCACGAGGTCCAGCGTGCGCTTCATCCCTCTCCGCCAGATTTCTTTCTCGCCAGCGCGGGACTGTGGGATGGATTCCACCCGCCTCCTCACGCTGCAGCAGCAATCTTTTTCGGGGTTACAAACTCCATCTTCGCTACAAGCTCCATCGCTATTACAAACGTTGTCCGCTGCACCTTCGAGGAGTCATTTCTAGCGCGCAGGCTGCGTGATTGCCGAACTCAGCACAAGCGCAGCTTTTTGACAAAATCGCGTAAACTGGAAGCTCACGGTAAGGAACACGTATGCCAAGACTCGCCTCACATCCCGATGAAGTGAAGGTTCTCTCCCGCCGTTTCGGTCAGGGGGCAGCCAACATCGACAAGTATCTGGAACTGGATGGCTACCAGGCTGTGCAGAAGGCCATCGCCGAGGGTCCAGATTGGATTATCAACACCATGAAGACCAGCGGCCTCCGCGGCCGCGGTGGAGCCGGATTTCCCACCGGTATGAAGTGGTCTTTTGTTCCCAAGGTCTCCGAGAAGCCCAAGTACATTCTGGTGAATGGAGATGAGTCGGAACCCGGCACGTGCAAGGACCACCTTATCTTTCGCGAAGACCCGCATTCGATCATCGAGGGCGCCATGATCGCGGGCCTGTCCGTGGGCGCAAAGATGGGCTTCATCTATCTGCGCGGAGAGTATCGCTACCTGCTCAATATCATGGAGAAGGCTGTAGCCGACGCCTACGCCCGCGGCTTCCTGGGCAAGAACATCTTCGGCAATCAGGGCGTGGACTTCGACATCATCACTCAGACCGGCGCCGGCGCCTATGAGGTGGGTGAGGAGTCGGCCCTGATGGAGTCGCTGGAGGGTAAACGGGGCGTTCCGCGTATCCGCCCACCCTTCCCTGCTGTCGTCGGCCTTTACGGTGGGCCAACCGTCATCAATAACGCCGAGACCATCGCCAACGCGCCGCACATTCTCCTGATGGGTGGCGAGGCTTATGCCAAGCTCGGCACGGAGCGCAACGGCGGCACGCGTCTTTTCGGCATATCCGGCCATGTGGAGCGGCCGGGCGTTTACGAACTCCCCATGGGTTACTCGCTGCGCAAGGCGATCTATGAGGTAGCTGGAGGCGTTCGCGGCGGAAAGAAGTTGAAGGCCGTGGTGCCTGGCGGCGCGTCCTGCCCTGTGCTGCGCGCCGACGAGATCGACGTTGGCCTGGACTTTGACCAGATGGCCAAGGCGGGCACGATGCTCGGCTCCGGCGGCATTGTGGTTCTGGATGAGACCGTGTCGATCGTGGAGTTCGCGCTCCGCACCATCCGCTTCTATCAGCACGAGTCCTGTGGATGGTGTATTCCCTGCCGCGAGGGCACAGACTGGATCAAGAAGACGCTCACTCGCTTCCATAGCGGTGGCGGAACAAAGAAGGACATCGACAACGTTCAATACATCGCTGAGAACATGATGGGCCGCACCTTCTGTCCGCTGGGAGACGCCGCGGCTATGCCCACCCTGGGCTTTGTGAAGAAGTTCCGCAGCGAGTTTGAGGAGTATCTGGAGGGCGTCCGCGTAGCCAGCCCTCTGATCAAGATCACCCCGGTGGGTGCCAACGAACACGCAGGAGCCCATTGATGGCAGACGTTACCCTTACCGTAGACGGCAAGAAGATCACAGCCCCCGCGGGCATGCTGCTGCTGGAGGCCTGCAAGGCGCACGGGATCGAGATCCCCGCCTTCTGTTACTACCCTGGACTCTCGCTCCAGGCCGCATGCCGCATGTGCGTGGTGCGGATCGAGAAAGTTCCCAAGCTCCAGACCGCCTGCACCACCCCGGTGGCCGAGGGGATGGTAGTGATCACCGAAAGTCCTGAAATTGCCCAGGCCCGCAAGGCCACGCTGCAACTGTTGCTGGGCAATCATCCGCTTGACTGCCCGGTCTGCGACGCCGGCGGTGAGTGTGAACTGCAGGACATGACCTTCAAATATGGGGCGGCCGAGAGCTTCTACGCCGAACCGAAGAACCACCGTGAAGAGCAGAAGTGGTCTCCCGTGGTTTACTTCGACCGTCCTCGCTGCATCCTTTGCTACCGCTGCGTCCGGATGTGCGGCGAAGGCATGGATATCTTCGCGCTGGGAGTTCAGAATCGAGGCAGCTCCTCGGTGATCGCGCCCAACGTCCCCGCGCACCTCTCGGGCGTCTCCTCTCAGGGAGCGGAACTGGCCCAACTCGACTGCGAGCAGTGCGGCATGTGCATCGATACCTGCCCGGTGGGCGCACTCACCTCCGGTGCCTACCGATACAAGACTCGCCCCTGGGAGATGAACCACACGGCCACCGTGTGCACCCACTGCGGCGATGGATGCAAGACCACGTTGGGTGTCCGCCCTGTTACGGACGGAGCAGAGATCGTACGCGGTGACAACCGCGACAAGTCCGGCATCAACGGCGACTTTCTGTGCAACAAGGGCCGCTACGCCTTTGACTTCGCCAACCATGCGGAGCGGCTGACCCGGCCGCTGATGCGCAAGGACGGCAAGCTGACTCCGGTGAGTTGGGATGAGGCACTCACCTATGCTGGAACCCGGCTTCGCGATCTTCGCCAGGACCGCGGTGCGGACTCGATCGGCGTCATCGGCTCCAACCGAACCACGAACGAGGAAAACTACATTCTGCAGAAGTTCGCCCGCACGGTGATCGGCACCAACAACATCGACCATCACCGTACGGCCGACTTCGTTACCCTGGCCAGTTCCCTGCAGGACGCCGGCACAGCGGCCGGCAAGTCGCGGTTTGCCTCTCAGCGCTCACTCCAGAGCGCGGCGGCCATTCTTCTGGTGGGTGGCGACCCCACGAACCAGGCCCCATTGACCGCCTGGAACATTCGCACCAGCGTCCGCCTCAACAAGGCTCGCCTGTATATCGCCAACCATGAGGCGATCAAGCTTCGCCGGCAGGCCAAGGCCTTTGCGCCGGTGACGCCGTTCGGCTACGGAACGTTTATCAAGAGCCTGGGCGAAGAGAACGACTTTGCCAAAGCGATCCGCGCGGAAGAGGATCTGGTGGTCCTGGTAGGCAACGAACTCCACGGTGGTGAACTGGCCAGCCTCATCGCCGCCCTCCCGCAGGCCCGCTTTGCCCTTCTCTCCGACTACGTCAACTCCCGCGGCGCCGCCGATATGGGAGTGCTTCCCGATGTGCTGCCAGGCTATCAGCCGCTCTCCGGTTCGGCACTGGCCGCGGAGCAGCATACCCCCGCCCCAGCCGGTCTGGACCTGCTGGCCATGTTCGATGCCGCCTCCGCCGGCACGCTCTCGGCGCTCTACGTGGTAGGTTCCAACCCCGTCAAGCGTTACGGCATCGACCCTGCGGCGCTGAAGTCGACCTTCCTGATCGTGCAGGATCTCTTCCTCACCGAGACCGCCGCTCTGGCCGATGTGGTCCTGCCCGCCGCCAACCTCTATGAGAAGGCGGGGACGGTGACCAACAGCTACGGCGATCTGCAACTGGTCTCCAAGGCCGCGGACAAGTCCGGCGTGCGCTCTGACTTTGAGCTGATCGTGCGTCTGGCCGGCCACATGGGGCACGACCTGCAGTCACTGGTTCCCTTCAGCCGCGGATTGCGCGCAGATATGGGCCAGACCCGGGGCGCGTCGTCCGGTGAAGCCGACCGCCACGCCGTCTTCCTCACCGCCAATCACCTCGAGCCCAAGCTCAGCCCGTTTGATCCTTTCGCCATCCTGGACGAGATCCAGCGCCTGGTTCCAGGCTATGACAGGCTACTGCGCCTCCAGTTGCTCAGCGGTAACGATCAGCACATCTCACCCGCTGCCTCCGGCCTGACGCAGATCACCATGACCCGCAAGGATCTGGTCCTGCCCAGCGGCGACAACCTGTTTACCTCCGGCTCCCTCACCCGCTACTCGCCAATGCTCGAAGACGTCCAGCAGCACCAGGCGAGCCGTTCCTCCGGTGAAGCCGCCGGCCAGATGGCCTCTGCCGACTAACGCACCAACCTTTACTGCAAACACCTGCTCCCGGGATTTTGACCACCACAACCTGAGACCACATCACGTCATGAGTCACCTCACGAACTTCGAAGTCTTTCTTCTCTTGAGCATCCTCAAGATCGCCGTGGTACTGGTGATCACGCTGATGGGAGTGGCCTACACGGTTCTCCTGGAGCGCAAGTTCCTCGGTCACCTTCAAAATCGGTGGGGACCCAGCCGCGTGGGCCCCTTCGGCCTTCTGCAGCCGTTGGTGGACGGTTTGAAGCTCTTCTTGAAGGAAGACATGATGCCGCTGGCCGTCGAGCGCCCACTCTTCGTCCTGGCGCCCATCATCGCCCTGGGCTGCGCCCTGATCTCCATCGCCGTGGTTCCCTTCGGCCGTACCACCATGGTTCATGGGGTCGATCTGTTCCAGATCGCCAACGTGAACATCGGCCTGCTGGTAGTGCTGGGCGTTACCAGCATCGGCGTTTATGGCATTACGCTCTCCGGATGGAGTTCCAACAATAAGTATTCTCTGTTCGGTTCGCTGCGCTCCACGGCGCAGGTGATCAGCTACGAGTTGGCCCTTGGGCTCTCTCTGGTGGGCATCGTTCTGCGGGCAGGCTCACTCTCACTGCGGGATATCGTCAACTCCCAGGCCGCGCATGGCGCTCTCTCCTGGAACATCTTCGGAGGCTTCCAGTTCGTTGCCTTCTTTATCTACCTGATGGCTGCCTATGCTGAGACCAACCGTTCTCCCTTCGACCTGCCCGAGGCGGAGAGCGAACTGGTGGCCGGCTACCACACGGAGTACTCCTCCATGAAGTTCGCCATGTTCTTCATGGCCGAGTACGCCAACATGATCACCGTGGCCTGCGTGGCGACACTGCTATTCTTTGGCGGCGCCGCCAGCCCCTTTGGCCATACCTTTGACCATGTAGCCTCCGGAGCCATCGCCTCCGGCATCATCTCGATCTTCTGGTTCGTAGCCAAAGTCTTCGCCTTCCTGCTGCTCTATATCTGGGTGCGCGGCACACTGCCCCGATTCCGCTACGACCAACTCATGGATTTTGGCTGGAAATTTCTGTTACCCGTGGCCATGGTCAACATTCTGGCGACGGCTTTGGCTCTTGCCTACCACGGATAACCAGCGAGAGGGATCACGGATCATCCAATGCGCATTCTAGACAACAACGACACACCAACCAGCGGCACAAAAACTCTCTGGAATCGATAGCCCCGATGGAACTCGCACTCTTCATCCTCTTCGGTCTATTGGCGGTAGCAGGAGCCCTGAATCTGCTCTTCCAGCGCCATCCCATCAACTCTGCTCTCTCTCTGGTCGTCGTCATGATGTCGCTGGCGGTCCTGTACTGGTCACTGGGCGCGGAGTTTCTCGCCGCTGCCCAGGTGATCGTCTACGCGGGCGCCATCATGGTGCTGTTCATCTTCGTCGTCATGCTGCTGAACGCCGGAGAAGAAGAGCAGACCCACGGATCGAAGATCGCATACATCGTCGGCATTCCAGGTGCCGGGGCCATCTTCTGCCTGCTGAGTTTCGTCTTCCTCTCCGAGCGCAGCCACCTGGGTTCCACAGCGCTGGGAGGATATCTCTCCAACGCTGTCTCCAACATCTCCGAGATATCCCACGTTCTGTTCACCTCTCTGTTGCTTCCGTTTGAAGTTACCTCCATCCTGATTCTCGTCGCCATCCTCGGAGCCGTCGTGCTGGCGCGGAAGGAGCTCTGACCATGACGATTCATTGCGGCGGCTTTGCAGTTCTCACCACCGCCTGGATGCTGCTGATCTCGAGCAGCGTTATCGGCGTCCTGCTCATCAAGAAGCTGGGGAGACCCTGATCATGATCACCGTACCCATCGCCTACTACCTTGTCCTGGCAGCCATCCTGTTCTGTATCGGCATAGCCGCCTTTCTGATCAAGCGCAACGTCATCACCATCTTTATGTCCATTGAGCTGATGCTCAACGCGGTGAACCTGACCTTCGTCGCCTTCGCGCACATGTGGCGCCAGATCTCCGGCCAGATCTTCGTGTTCTTTGTCATGGTAGTGGCCGCCGCAGAAGCTGCTGTGGGCTTGGCCATCATCATCGCTCTGTTCCGCGCGCGCCAGACACTCAACGTCGACGAGGTCGATCTCCTCAGGAACTAACAACCTTCGTTCTCCCGTAACCGCATCGGACCCACGTTTCACGCAGCCGAAGAACATCGAATCGAACAATGAATCCTCAACTGCTCTGGCTCATCCCGATCTTTCCCTTCGCCGGTTTCCTGATCAACGGACTCCTTGGCCGCAAGATCCCACGCGCTGTGGTCTCCACCCTTGCGCTCACGGCTACGCTGCTGCCTGCACTCCTGGTCACCAAGTTGTGGATGGCGATGACCGCCGCAGGCGGCCCGCTCACCCTCTCCGTCTCCAGCGTGCCCTGGATCGCCGTCTCCGGCTTCCACGTGGACTTCGCCTTCACGGTGGATCACCTCACCCTGATTATGCTCGGGGTGGTCACCGGCGTCGGATTCCTGATCCACGTGTACTCGGTTGGCTACATGGCGCACGAAGAGGGATACTGGCGGTTCTTCTCCTATCTCAACCTCTTCATGTTCTTCATGCTGGTACTGGTGCTGGCCTCGAGCTTTCTTCTGCTCTTCGTCGGCTGGGAGGGAGTTGGCCTCGCCAGCTACCTGCTCATCGGCTTTTACTTCAAGAAGGATTCGGCCGCCAACGCTGGCAAGAAAGCCTTTATCGTCAATCGCATAGGAGACTTCGGCTTCCTTCTGGCGCTGTTCCTCCTGGTCGCCCATTACGGCACGCTCAGCTTTGACGCCATCTTTGCGAAGATCGCGGCCTCGCCGCTGAGCGGCGGCTTCTATACCGCAGTCGCCCTCCTGCTCGTCCTGGGAGCGACCGGCAAATCGGCGCAGATTCCACTCTACGTCTGGCTACCGGACGCCATGGAAGGCCCCACCCCGGTCTCTGCCCTGATTCATGCGGCCACGATGGTCACCGCCGGCGTCTACATGGTCGCCCGCTGCCATGTACTTTTCAACCACTCGCCGCTGGCGCTTACGGTCGTTGCCGTCGTCGGAGCGCTCACTGCCCTCTATGCCGCCACCATGGGTATCGTGCAGCATGACATCAAGCGCGTCCTGGCCTACTCAACCGTTTCGCAACTCGGCTATATGTTCCTGGCCTGCGGCGTCGGAGCCTATTCGGCCGGCATCTTCCATCTGATGACTCATGCCTTCTTCAAGGGATTGCTCTTCCTGGCCGCCGGCTCCGTGATTCACTCTCTCTCCGGCGAGCAGGATATGCGCTTCATGGGCGGTCTGTGGAAGAAGATTCCGGTCACCTTCTGGTCCATGACGGCTGCCACCTTCGCGATCGCCGGCATCTGGCCCTTCGCTGGTTTCTTCTCCAAGGATGAAATCCTCTTCCAGACCTTCCAGTCCCCCAACCCCCTGGCCAGGCTCCTCTGGTTCGTTGGGCTGCTCACCGCTGGCATGACTTCGTTTTACATGTTTCGACTCTGGTTCAAGACCTTCTTCGGAGAGTCCCGTTTCTCGCAGTCCAGCTTTGCGCATACCTCGCATGGCGGCGACCATGGCGCGGTTCACGCCCGGAAGAACACTCACCTGACGATGGAGGCCGAGCCGGAGACTGCCATTCACGAGTCTCCCCTCGTGATGACCCTTCCGCTGATGCTGCTGGCCGTCCTTTCGGTGGTCGGCGGATGGGTGGGGATTCCAGCCGCTCTGGGCGGCCATGACGCCTTTGGCCACTTCCTTGATCCAGTCTTTTCCAGCGTCGCAACTCCGGCCGCTGGTCAAGTCGCTGAGACCGCGTCGCACGGCCTCGAACTCACCCTGGCGGCCATCTCGCTCGCCACCGCTGCCTTGGGCTTCCTGGTTGCCTGGTTCTTCTACTACCGCAAGCCCGGTACAGCCGCTCAACTGGCCAGAAAATTCCAGCCCATCTACTCGCTGGTCTACCACAAGTACTGGATGGACGAGATCTATGGACGGCTTCTGGTAACGCCGCTGCTGGTCTTCTCCCGCCTGATCCTTGGCGGTCTGGTAGAGAGTGGCGTTGTCCAGGGCGCCGGTTCCACACTGGCAGCTTCCGCACAGGGCAGCAGTTGGCTGATTCGCCGCATGCAATCTGGCAGGATTCGCTCCTATGCAGGTTGGCTCGCTGCCGGAGCCGCCGTTGTCATCGTCCTTGCGCTGTTTATCCGGTAACGCTCGTCCTCCTGCGCGGTTGCGCTGGAAAAGCCCCAAGAAACACCACAGGATCCAATGAACTTTGACCCGATCATCCTGACGCTCATCCTCGCTACCCCGCTAGCCGGCGCCATTCTGCTCGCACTGATCCCTGAGCAGGAGGCCTCCAGCAACAGTGCGGTGCAAGTCGACAGCAAACGCCACGCCATCGGCGCGCTGATTGTGACCTTGCTCACGCTGCTGCTGACGCTGCACCTGGCGGCGCACTTCAACTATCACGCCGCAGGACACACCTTCCAGTTTGAGGAGAACCTGCCCTGGATCAACAGCCCTGCGATCCGCTACCACCTGGGCGTGGATGGACTGAGCATGTGGTTGATCGTGCTGGCTGGCTTCCTTGCGCCCATCGGCGTGCTCGCCTCCTGGAACGCCATCCAGAGGCGTACCCGGCTCTTCTACAGCCTTTTCCTGCTCCAGCAGGTGGCCATGCTGGGCATCTTCGTCGCCCTCGATCTCTTCCTCTACTACGGCTTCTGGGAGATGTCGCTGGTTCCGATGACGCTGCTGATTGCCACCTTTGGCCGCACTGAAAATCGCCGCCGCGCTGCCATCAAGTTCTTCGTCTACGCCTTTATCCCGTCAGCCATTCTCCTGGTAGCGATCCTTTGGCTTTATAACCTTACCGGAACCTTTGACCTGCCCACCCTGCAGGCTTTGGCCGGCGCGCACCACATCGCCGCTTCACCGACGGCCCTCCTGCTCTGCTCGATCGCTTTCCTGGTTGCCTTTGCGGTCAAGGTCCCCATCTTTCCGCTGCACGGATGGCTGCAGGATGCCGTCACAGAGGCTCCCACCGCAGCAGTGATGGTCCTGGCCGGCAAACTGGGTCTCTACTCGATCCTGCGCTTCAGCTTCGGCATCTTCGCCGACCAGTCCCGCCATGTGGCCCCTCTGCTGATCGCGCTGGGCGCCATCGGCATCGTCTATGGATCGCTGATCGCGCTGATCCGCTCTGACCTGAAGAAACTGGCGTCCTTCTCCACCTTGGCGCACGTCTCCTTCGTGGTCCTGGGGATCTTCACCTTCACGCTGCTGGGCATGGATGGGGGTATCTTCCAGATCCTCAATGAGAGCCTGATCGGTGCCGCGTTCTTTGTCCTTCTGGGACTGCTCTATGAGCGATACGGGACCTACGATATGCGTGACTACGGCGGTCTGGCTGCGCGCCATCCATGGATGGCAACCATGTTCGTCCTCACTTCGCTGGCCGCTGTCGGCCTGCCCATGCTCAATGGATTCGTTGGCGAGTTTCTCATCCTCTCCGGCACGATGCAGTCCATCGTCGCTCACCACGTGCTTTGGACCACCGTTGGCGCCACAGGCGTCATCTTCGGCGCGGGGTACATGTTGTGGATGATCCAACGTGTCTTCTATGGCTCGCCGGGTATTCGAACCGAAGAGGTCCAGGGATGGGATCTCTGCGCACGCGAACATCTTGAACTCTGGCCCTTCATCGCTCTCTTCCTCGTCATGGGCGTAGCCTCTCCGTTGTGGATGCGGGCTATCGACACCTACGGCACCACCACTGCCGACCCAATCGTGCAATCCGGTGTCACCGCAGGCAGCCAGGCCATACTGAAGATCCAGCCCGCCACGGCCTTGGCAGACAGCGCCATGGCCAGTAACGGTACCCAACCTCACCTGACCAACGCCCGCCAGGAGGTCCGCTAATGTCCACTAACCTCCTCACGCTTCTACCCGAGCTCATCCTCACCCTTACCGCCGTCCTGGTCATGCTCTTCGAGCCTTTGCTCGCTCCCGGCGCTTCACGCAAGCCCCTTGGCTGGCTGGCCGTTCTGGGAGCGGTTGGCTCAGGAGCCGCCGCGCTCTGTCAGCTGCAGTTTGTCAATCGCCTTGGAGCCGTCACCGGCTTTTACGGAACCGTTCAGGTCGATGCGTTCTCCATCTTCTTCCACCTGCTGATCGCGAGCGTGGTTGCGGCGACGCTGCTGGCCTCACTGGACTACTTCCACCCAACCCAGGTGAGCCACGCCGGTGAGTATTTTGCCCTGGTTCTGTTTGGAGCGGCAGGGATGATGTTCATGACCAGCTCGGTGGAGCTCCTCATGGTCTTCATCGGGCTGGAGATCTCCTCCATCTCGACCTATATCCTGGCCGGCTTCCGTAAAGGCCGCGCCACGGCCTCCGAGTCGGCTATCAAGTACTTCCTGCTGGGCAGCTTCGCAACGGCGTTCTTCCTCTATGGTATCGCTCTCTGCTTCGGCGCTACGGGATCGACGGCCATCGCCGCCGTCAGTGCCGGCCTCACCGTCACCCGGACCCCACTCTTCGGCTGGCTCGCGGTTGGCATGGTCCTGATCGGTCTCGGCTTCAAGGTCTCCGCCGCGCCCTTCCACGTCTGGACCCCGGACGTCTACCAGGGAGCACCAGCTCCGGTGGTCGGCCTGATGTCCACCGCGCCCAAGGCCGCCGCCTTTGCCGTGCTCCTGCGCTTCCTGTTTGACGCCGCTCCCCAGTACCGCACTCACTGGGCGCCGTTGATCGCCATCATGGCGGTGGCGTCGATGACCATCGGCAACCTCGGCGCTCTGATGCAATCCGATGCCAAGCGCCTGCTGGCCTACTCTTCCATCGCTCACGCAGGCTATCTACTGGTGGCTTTCACCGCCACGGAGCACCTGGCCGTCTCCGCAGCCTGCTTCTACACCGCAGCCTACGCGGCAATGAACGTCGGCGCATTCATTGTCCTGACCCAGCTCTCCGGGTTCGACGAGAAACTGCGCACCATCGACGATCTCACCGGCCTCGCCCTACGCCGGCCGGTTCTCTCGGCCTTCCTTGCATTCTTCCTTCTCTCCCTCATTGGGATTCCCTTCACCGGCGGCTTCTTCGGCAAGTTTTACGTCTTCTCGGCCGCTGTCCACAGCGGCTACACCTGGCTGGCGATCGTCGGCCTGGCCAACTCCGGACTGGCGTGCTTTTACTATCTGCGTCTCCTGGCAGCTCTTTATGCCCGGCCGGTTGCGGACACTGTAGGGGACACCCCCACGCCACGCAGCATCACCTTCCCGGCAGCCCTTGCCTTAACCGCTACGGCTGCTGCCACACTCTTTTTGGGCATCCTCCCCAATCGCGTCCTGAACCTGACTCAGAGAGCAACACCGGCGACTGTCGCACAGAACACCGTGCAGCGGTGAAAGGGAGCGCCGATACCCCTGGGTGACGGTGTGCGCTGGATTGGTGGAAAAGGATGGTGTAGCTACCCCTGCGCGAACAGAGGGAGCGATCCCTATCCGCAGGCAAACAGGCCAACTGCCCGGGGAGTGCGTTCCGTGGCCACGCCGTCCAACCCTTATCGCATTTTCGGTGTGGATGGGCACCCCGAAGCGGGCTTGCAGTGGCGTTTTCATTGGGGAAAACGCCCATCGATGTCCAGGCGTCTCTCTACACCTACACTGAAAATGCTATAGGCACCTCACCAGACGCGGTTCCGGCCTCACGGTTCCGGCCTCAACCTCCGTGGACGGGGAGATGCTCAAACATCAGCTTCAGGCGTATTCCTGTCGGGAGACGCTCTACCGGCCCGCGCGGGGCAGAGCCACCGGAGTTGCCGTTCCACCGTCGCTCCATCCGGTAAGGCGGTAGGCAATCACCATCGCCGGCACCAGGTAAGCAAACGACCCAATCACCCACATCACCACCGCGCCCATTACCTGGTCCTGCAGCACCGGGATGTGGAAAGGGTTGGGGTTCTCCACGTAATAGCTGTATACCGGCCGATCGCAGAAGGCAAGGAATGCCGAGAGCATCGTCATGACGACGTCGCCCATCGCCAGGTAGATCAGCGCACCCCAGTCGTTCGGACGATCCTTGGCCGGCCAGGGCCTCAGAATATACCACCAGAACAAGAGCGAGGTAAACAGGAAGCAGAGATGCTCCGCCGCATGCAGCGTCTCGTTCTCCAGGGCCAGATTGTAGGCTGCCGGAACGTGCCAGGCCAGATAGGCCACATTCATCGCCAGCCAGGCAACCATCGGCTTTACCATCCACTCGACCAGCCTGCGTAAGGCGCGGGTTCGCACCACAGGACCCACCACCCAGCGAAGCACGGGCCTGGGCAGACCACGCAGCATGGGCACCACTGGCAGCCCATAGAGCAGGAGCATGGGGATTGCCGACATCAACAGAAGATGCTCAATCATGTGCATGGTCAGCAATGCGTCCGCAAAGCCATCCATGGGTGAGCCCACCGCAGTCCAAAACAAGGTCAGTCCGCCGAGAAACGCTACCAGGCGTTCTACCGTGAACTGCTCTCGACGCGTCCTGCGCAGCACCACCCAGCCACGCAGATAAATCAGCGCTGCCAACAGCACTGTGGCCGTAAGACCTACCGGCAACCGCCACTCAACGAAGATCTGACGGACGGCATCGGACATACGTGCCTACTTTTGTTCACCAGCCTTTGCAGTACCCGGCACGGCAGCGTCCGGGTTTACCGGGGTGGCTGTTCGACTCTGGCGCAGAAGTTCCCGTGAGGCGTCCATGGCAGGCTCCAGGGCATTGCCCCGCAAGGTCATCAGGAAGCTCACCAGAGCCTTGGTCTCAGCCGGATTGAGCGCATTACCATAGGCTGGCATGTTTCCACCTCCTTGCAGCACCTGGCGTACGATCTGGTCTTCCGTCATCCGCGCAGCAACCGAATCCAGGGCTGGGCCGCGCAGTCCACCGGCACCGTCCAGAGAGTGGCAATCACGGCACTGCTTGTCCTGCAATACCATCGCTCCCTCCCGTTCCAGCGGCGTGCGGTTGTGCATGTACTTGACCGGCACTGCATCGCCTGACCAGGCATCCATCACAGGACTCCAGGGCGTATACGTTCCCAACCGGGTAAAGATCCCGAGCGTCACCGCGATCACGGAGACTGACAGAACGGCCACAGGACGCCTTGCCCAGTGCCGCTCCCCTTCCCCTGCCAAAAGCGGCAACAGAAGCATTCCAGCAATCGCAATTACCGGAGCCACCAGCAGCACCGGCGTCTCCAGAGAAGGGGGAAGGAACGCCAGCACAGCGTAGATCCACAGGAAGGCGAAGTCCGGATGAGGCGCCGTCTGGATGATGGTTGGATCCGGCTGTCCGCCCGGACCGAAAGGTCCGAAGAAGAACGCACAGGCCATGACGGAGAAGAGGATGGCGGCGGCGAAGATGGCATCCTTCCAGGCCGCATCGGGGACAAACGGCAACCCGGTCCGCTGCGTTAACTCATGGTATTCACGTTCATAGGTGGACTTGCGCACCAGACGCCCAGGCATGGGCCAGTCACTCACTCCATGCCGCAGAACCATGAGAACGTGCACGGCCACGCCGGCCAGCAACAGTCCTGGAATCACAAAGACATGCAACGTAAAGAACCGGGAGAGCGTCGCCCCGCCAATGATGGATCCGCCGAGCAACAGGTGCACCAGTTTTGCCCCGACGAACGGAACTCGGCTGGAGATGGAAGCGCCGATACCCAACCCCCAGTAGGCATCCTGGTCAAACCGCATCACCTGCCCGGTAAACGCCATGCCCAGCGTCAGCAGAAGAAGAACCACACCCACCATCCACGTCAGCTCGCGGGGAAACTTGAAGGAGCCAAACAAAAACACCTGCACCAGGTGGATGAGCACGATGGCGATCATGAAGTCTGATCCCCAGCCGTGCAGGGCGCGGAGGTACCATCCCAGCGCTATGTTGTGGTTCAGAAAGTTCAAGCTGGTCCAGGCTTCATTGGCCGAGGGGCTATAGACCAGTGCCAGCAGAATGCCGGTGACGATCTGCAGCATCAGAAGCACGGTCGCCGCGCTGCCAAAGACATACCACCAGCTTGCGTTATTGGAGGGCGTGGGATGCTCGGCAGCTTCTTTGAGAGGCTGGATGAGGCCAAGACGATGCTCGATCCAGTTGTAGATCTTTAACCCTGCCATGTCGTTGACCTCGCAGCGGGATCTGCCGAAACAGCGCGCGCAGCTTCGATCTGTTTCGCCGGTTGAATCTGGACCATGGGTTTCTCTTTGCACGAAGCTTCCGTGGACAGGGTGGGCAGGTTGCCCGCATGAATCAGCAGATGATCTCCTGCAATCCTGGTCTTGTACTCAAACAAGCCCCGCTCCGGAGGCCCAGAAGCCCGGCTGCCATCCTCGTAGTAGGCTCCGCCGTGGCAGGGACAGAGAAACAGCTTGGACTCCGCAAACCAGCGCACAGGACATCCGAGATGGGCACAGTTGATGGCAAAGACCTGAACAGTCTGCTCTGAAACGCGGCGCACCCAGCAGGAGGTCTTCCCCGTCTCTCCATCGTTGAAGGCCGCCATGGGGCTGAGAAAGTCAGCCAGCCGAGTCTGACCCACTGGAAAGTCACTCAAGCTGCCCAGATTGACCCAGGCACCGATGTTGGACCTCTTCCTGGCGGCCGGACCCAGCAGATATCCAGCCAGCGGCACAGCCAGCACTGCGCCGACCAGAGCATTCAGGCCTACCGCCAGCTTGAACAGAAACACCCTCCGGGTGTGCGCCGCAGCCTTGCCCTCCGGCGACAAGGAATCGGCTTTGGACTCTCCGGGATACTTCAATAGTTCGCTCATCTATCTCTCCATCTCCGCGTCACCGCTTGGTCTCCGCATCCTGCTTTGGAATCGGAAGCCGTCACTCCGAATGCATCCTGATGCGCGTTCAGGAGTGCGGATAAAACTCGCCAGGCGTCGTCACGCGATGCGAGGCCAGCCACGCAACGATGTCCGTAATCTCCTGATCTGTCAAGCTGCGCGCAGCCGGTCCCTGCAGGTCAAACCGCCAGTCCGGCATTCCTTCGTGTGGTTGTCCCGCGAGAATCAGGCTTCGCAGTCCCTGGTTGCTGATGAGAGCCAGATAAGAGGGATCAACGATCGACCCGGTATGAAGCTTCCCTTGGACCACCCCGGTCCCGTCGGCGCCATGACAACTGGCGCAGAAAGTGGTGTAAGCCTTCTCTCCCGCAGCCGGATCACCAACGGTGCTGCTGGCATAGGGAGGAGCCGTGTGGCCGCCAAGCGCGCTGGATCTTCCCCATGCGGTGACAACGCCCTGTGCGAGAACCGCCACCTGCTGATCCGTCAACATTCCTCCCTGGCTCTTGGCAAAGGCAGGCATTAGGGTTCCGGGAACGCCATCAGCAGTTACCTTCTGAATGTTCGCCGTGCCCGCAATGGCAAGGTATGCAGGATTATCAAGGGATATTGCATCTCCATACCGCCCATCCTCACCGTGACATGCGGCACAGTTCTGCTTGTAGAGAACACGGAAGTCCGTCACCTGGTCGGGCCGCGTCACCACTGCTTCTGGTCTTCCCGGCGCAACATGGCATCCTCCGGAGCAGAGCCCGGCGACAATGGCGACCAGGGAGAGATTCAACCAACGAAGATTCATCGCGAAGTGTCCTCACCATCGGAATCGGTGGATTCATCATGCAACCGGTCATGGATGTCGCCATGAATACCAGCTCGCACTGAGAACGGAAGCGCCTGGAACTGTGGGGTTCGCACCTTGGCTTGCAGATTGACGACAAAACCGCATACCAGTCCAAAGGCGATCTGCGAGGCGATAAACCAAAACCAGTCGATTCGATCATTCAGAATCGGGCTGACCACTGCAATGGCCGAGTGCAGGATCCCGGTCAACAGAAGTGGCGCCATGAAGCCCGCAGTCACAATGGGATACCTTGGGAACATCGGCAGCATCGCCCCGTACAGCAATCCCACCAGTACAGAGGTGAGGCCGTGAATCACCAGCGCCGCCAGAAGACCACGGAGATGGAACTCGCTCAGAAAGGCGTCGCTCGCTCCGATCCAGCTGATAAACCCGCCGGCAGCGAGCAGATTCATCGCATACCAGATGCTGTGGTACTTGACCCAACTGTAGATCGCCGCTGGCACCGCCATGGCAGCGCCACCGGCAATTCCGCCGCGGATGCCGGTCGTAATGCGAAAGGTCTCAACCGGGATAATCTTTCGCGAGGTGGAACCTTCTGGAAGCCTCGTCGCCAGCCTTCGAGTGGTGGAAACCTGCACCGGCTCCGCCTGAACCTCAACCGGCTGATGCGCTTCATCGGGTAACACCTGCCGGAACCAGCCCACGCTGGCAAGAAACGCCAGGACCAGGCCTAGGATGCTCACCATGACACTGGTAACCATACCGGTCAGGAGTAGTGCGACCCCCAGAGCCAGCACGACAGGCCAGGCCGTTGGCGAGGGGAGTTGTAGACCGTGTTCTTGGTTTGGATGACTCACCTGAAACTCCACTTCTTCTGAATTCATCGGGCTATCGGATCGCCGTGTGCTTCTGAGGCTGCCCCTGTCCGGTGATGACCCTTTTTCCGTCTGGGCCTTTTGTATCTTGTTCCTCTATCTGCCCAGTACATAGACCACCAGAAAGACGACGACCCAGACCGCATCGACGAAGTGCCAGTAGAGCGATAACACCTCAAGCTTTTCCGAATGATGATGCTGCATCTGACCTCGCAATGAGAACCAGAGCGCAAGAGAGAGCAGAATCAAACCGACGATAACGTGCGTTGCATGCAAGCCAACCAGGGAATAGAACGTGGTCCCAAACAGGTTGGTCCGAATGGTGAGTCCATGGTTGTAAATAAGGTCGTACCACTCGTGAGCTGTTCCGGCCAGAAAGATTCCGCCCAGAAGAACGGTGGTCGCCAGCCACAGGGAGCAGAGATGCTGTTGACTACGCCGTAACGCGGACACCGCGGCATGGACCGTAAGACTGCTGGACAACAGGCAGATGGAGGTGAAGATCGGGAGAGACAGGACATCCTTTGGGGTCGGCCCACTCAGGCTCTTGCCGATGTAGTAGATGTAAGCAACGATAAAGATCACAAAGATCGCTGCTTCGGCGATGATCAGGCAGACCATGCCCACGATACCGCGGGCTGGAGGGTTCCAGGTCACATTCGTGCTACCCGGCGCTAACGCAACGTCACTCACGCACTCTTCTCCTTTGCCTGCCGTCGATGGCCTGGTCCACTCTCATAATCACTGTCCGGATCATCAGGATGCTTTAGATCCCAGAGTGGCCGGCGACTGGAGACCTCAGGGGTCTCTGCAAAGTTATACGAAGGAGGAGGGGACGACGTGGCCCACTCCAGCGTCCAGGCATCCCATGGATCTGGTCCAGCCAAAGGGCCTTTGAAGTAAGAGATAACCATGTTGTAGACAAACAGGAGCGTAGCCACAGCTTGTACCACCGCTCCGCTGGAGATAATCATGTTCCAGATCATCCAGCCTCGATCTGCCTCATAGGTATAGATACGACGCGGCATGCCCAGCAGTCCCGGCACGTGCATGAAATCGAAGGTCAGGTGGAACCCGATTACGAAGAGCCAGAAATGCCACTTTCCCAGCTTTTCACTGAGCATGTGTCCCGTTATCTTGGGATACCAGTAATAAAACGCGGAAAAAAGCATGAACAGAATCGCTCCCACCAGAACATAGTGAAAGTGAGCCACCACAAAGTACGAGTTGCCGAGTTGCCAGTCAAACGGAGCTACCGACAGCATAATACCGGTCAGTCCCGCAATCAGAAACTGGAAGAGAAAGCCGATGGCAAACATCATGGCAACGGTGAACTGAATCTTGCCGCCCCACAGTGTAGCCAGCCAGTTGAAGATCTTTATCCCGGTAGGAACAGAGATTGCCATGGTGGCAAGAACAAAGAATGTGTTTTCCGCAGGACCCAAACCCACGGTGAACATATGGTGGGCCCACACGCTCAGACTCACGAAGCCGATGCCAACAGAGGCCGCAACCATGGCCGGATAGCCGAAGATCGCCTTGCGGGAGAAGACCGGGATGATCTCATTGGCGAAGGCAAAGGCTGGAAGCACCAGAATATAGACCTCCGGATGCCCGAAGATCCAGAAGAAGTGCATCCACAGTACCGCTGATCCCCCGGCCTGCGTATCAAAGAAGTGCGAGCCCAGGTAGCGGTCCAGCATAAGCATGATCTGCGCCGCCGTCAGCGGCCCGACCGCGACAAAGGTCAATCCCGAGGTGACCAGGTACAACCACGGCAGCAGGGGCAGGCGGCTCATCGTCATGCCTGGGCAGCGCATGCTGATGATCGTTGCTACGATGTTCAGTGCGGTGCCGATGGTCCCAATTCCCGTGAGCAGCAGTGAGAGCGTCCAATAATCCGTACTGTGACCCGGGGAAAAAACCCTGGCCGTCAATGGCGCATAGGCAAACCAGCCCACATCTGGCGCGCTCCCGGCGCCGTACAACCCGCTGCCACCGATGTAGCTGTAGTACAACAGGAAGCCGCCAAAGGCGGAGATCCAGAAGCTGAATGCATTGAGCCGCGGAAAAGCCATATCCCGGGCGCCGATCATCAGCGGGATAAGGTAGTTGCCAAAGCCAAAGAGGATGGGCATACCGACAAAGAAGACCATGGTGGTCCCATGCATCGTGAAAAGCCCGTTGAAGACCTCCGGCGAGACAAAAGAGTTGTTCGGAACAGCCAACTGGATGCGCATCAACAGCGCTTCAAACCCCGCGACCACCAGGAAAAAGAGCGCGTATCCGATGTACATCAAACCGATCTTCTTGTGGTCTACCGTCGTGACCCAGTCATGGAGCACTTCCAACCACAGTTTTCGATGGGTCTCTTCTCCCATCTGCTGAGGAGCGTGCATCTCGTCCAACGGAATGTGCGTCGCCATTATGTTCCCTCTTGAAGCTGCTGTAAAAGCGTGGCTCGCTATTTGAGTGAGGTGAGGTACGCCGTGACCGCATCCAGGTCATGGCTGTTCAGATGCATCGGCGGCATCAGCGCACCGGGCTTGAAATTGGCAGGATCCTGGATAAATCGGCGCAGGTTTGCAGGATTGTTCGGCACCGAGCCCGAAGCGATGGTGTCACGGCTGCCCACGTGGGTCAGATCCGGTCCAAATCTCCCCGTCGCCACGGTCCCGGTGATGGTGTGGCAGCTAATGCAGGCGTTGTGCATAAATACGTTCCGCCCCTCAGCGACGGCCGGATCGTTGGCGGCTGGCTGCTGCTGGCGTGCCACCCAGGCGGCAAACTCCTGGGGCGTATCGGCATAGACGCGAATCAACATCTTCGCGTGCTGTACGCCGCAGTACTGAGCGCACTGGCCCAGGTAGAGGCCGGAGGTTTGGGGATCAATCCACATCGTGTTCACCTGATTGGGGATCAGATCCATCTTGCCGGCCAGCCGCGGCACCCAGAAGCTGTGATCGACATCGGCCGAGGACATCGTCAGATAGGTCGGCATCGGATGCTTCGGATCGCTGATGGGCACGTGGAGTTCGTTGGCGGTCACAATGCCCAGCGTCGGATAACGGTACTCCCACCAGAATTGATGAGCCACGACGGTAACCTGCAAGGCATCTTTGGGCTGCGCCGCATGTTCGGTGGTGTAAATCACCCGCGTGGTCGCCAGAAAGAGCATCACCACGATCAGAATCGGTATCACTGTCCAGGACAGCTCGATCTGATTACTACCGTAAATCTGGGGAGGCTCCTGATCAGCATCCGGAGAGTTCCGGCGCATCCGATAACGCACGATAACGTAAATCAGAATGCCGGTGACAACCAGAAAGATAGCACCGGTAACGCTCAACACCAGCATCGACAGACTGAAAATTGAGTTCGCTGGCGTTCCTGCCGGAGCAAAAATATTTGTTGGATCAGCGCCGGAGGCCGACGACATGATCGCTGCAATCCCGCACCACCCTTGACTCAGAAACATTTGTCTCCACTAGACTAGACGCTTATAGTTTTGCTGGAATCCTGGAGGTTTTGCAGCACAAAACCCAAAAAACTACTCGGTACACAATCCGAGGCAAAAATCTGTGCGATACGACACATACCCTCACAATTTGTATACCTCAGGGAGCCACAGAAGTAAATCGCCAGCCAAAACAGAGCTGCAGCCGCAGAGCTCCGTCTTTTGATCCTTCCGGAACTCAGGAATCTGTGCTATGTACCGAAAGGAACAGATACGGGTCTACGGAGTATACGGAGTATACGGAGCGATAACCGCGGCGGAATGTGCCGAGAGAGCGACTGGAATACTTCTGGAGTGCTCTTTGTCAGGCCCACCAGGCTTACCTTGGCATCCCTGACGCTCAGAGTCAGAGAAGCGACCTGGACCTGAGAGGCAAAGGCCGGATGTTGAGCGCAGCAACTCTATGTGCCCGTATCCACAGGCAGGGGTACCTCATCGGGAAGAATCTAAGGTAATATAGAAAAGATGTTTGGGGACGTAGCTCAGTTGGTTAGAGCGCTGCCCTGTCACGGCAGAGGTCGCGGGTTCGAGCCCCGTCGTCCCCGCCATAGATTCTAAAAGACTTAGAAGCTATGGCGACCCCAAGTGACAATCCACAATCCGATCCACAATTCACTGCACTAGACGGCTTCCAAGTCCTACCGCGCTTAGAAACGCGCCTTGTGCTGCCTGCTTCTCGTCGCTGTCGTCCTGCGTGTAGAGATCGAGCGTCGTCTGTATCTTGCTGTGACGCAGGATGCCCTGTACCGTCTTCGGTTCCACCTTCGCCTTGTTCACCAGCCAATTGGAAAGTGAGTGGCGGAGATTGTGAAGACCGAAGCGCTGCCCCTTTGTGAGTTCGACGCCGGCGCCGATTGCCGCCGGCCGCAGATGGTCCTGTACGAACGTCGATGCCCAGATGGGCACCTTGCCATCCTTCAGTAGCGATGGAAAAACAAAATCGTTGACCTTCGAGTAGGGACTCTGCGCGCGCCATTCTTTCAGGTATTGCGCCAGTACCGGATGCATCGGTACATAGCCGTTCGAGGCCGCCGTTTTGGTCTCGCCGTCCTCACCCTTGGCCCATCGCTTCGATATGCGGATTTGCCCGTCGCTCCACAGAATGTCCGACCAGCGCAGCGAGATGATCTCGGATGCGCGAAGCGCCGTTGCGGCGCAGGTCAGAACCAGCGTGCGATGCAGCGGATTCGTCAGCTTATTGAGAATGACCAGGGTTTGTTGCGGTGTGATGACGACTGCCCGGTAGAGGGACTTCGCCCGCGTCTCGACATGCTCCACTGGATTTCTATCGACGCGCTCATGCAAGATGCCGACCTTGTAGACCCGGTGCATGAGTCCACGTATCTTCGAGACCGTTGTCCAGGCAAGTCCATTATCGGTGTGAAGCGACTTCAGCCAGCCTTGAATCTCCAGCGGCCGAATGTCGCTCGCCAGCTCACTGCCCCAACGGGCAATGAGGTAATCCCGAACGTAGTGCTCCACGATCGGAATGGTGTTGGCCGACTTCGGGCGCGCTGCATCCTCGCCAAAATCGGCCTTCAAATAATATTCCGCCAGCGCATCGAAGCGGATGCGAGTACCGGATTCTTCACTGTTGATGCGAACCAGCAGCCCGAGCCTGTCTACCTCGCGCCATGCCGCCTTCTCCGTCGGAAAATCCCGGAAAAGGCCCACAGGCAAGGTATTTTCCTTGCGGCTTCCGTCCGCAGTGTTGAGCCTGTACCGAAGCATCCACACATCTCCGCCCTTGCGGGACACGACTCTGAGTGATCCCCTCTGATATGCCATAACGTCTCATTTCAGTAGGGAACGCCTAATGATTGGATGATACGCCGGTTCGCTTTGTGGCGGGCGGCGTTGGTCAGAACTATTCCTGCGGTCGATTGCTGCCGCCAGCTCCGAAAGACGGAAGATCCAAGTCTTGCGCAAATCGCCAGTGCCTATTGGATAGGCGCCCGCGATTCCGCGGCGCGCCAGTTCGGTGAGGAAGCGCCGGCTGATTCCGACAAACTTGGCGGCTTCCTGGGCGGACACAAAAGGTTCAGGTGTCATGACAATTCCTCCGTCAGGCGTCCTCACGACCTGATTTGAGAAATGGCGATGCATCAAGCCCGCGCATCTGAGCACAAGTCTGTGTCAACCCCGAAGAAACCGTCCAATACTTCCTGTCTATGTCGCCATATTTTTTGTCTATGGCAACGAACAGAAGGAAAGTCGAGTAGGGTGAAGGCGCTAAACGGGCTTCGATGATGCCGTTGTTTCCATCACCCTCTCTAAAATTCCGTACGGCGGGTTTTCCCCGGTACGGCTTCAAGGCTGACATTTCAGGCAGGGCCTTCCCGTCTACTATCCGGTTTGCCTCTGCCCTTCGCGCCGTCCGATCCGCGCCCCGTACTCCAGCTCTGTGTCTGGCGGGCCGTCTCTTCGTAGCGCCGTCATGCGGACTCTTCGTCCTACCCCAGTGGCCCTCGCTCCGGTCCGGGTTATAGTGTCCCGGTCCATCCACGCTTATGCGGCCACATCCGCCCCACTCGCCAGCGCCATCCGACTTCGCCTCTGGCTTATACGGACGGCCTTCGCTGTGCATATCACGACGCCTAGGCAGCCGACGAGCGGTTCCGAGCTTTCATGGTTGATCTGTGCCGACATGTCGCCGTCTGTGACTCCGGGAAACCCGATGGCTGCACACACCCAGTTCCTTCACCATCGGCGCGGCCTTCATCCATTGCCCACGGATTCGGCGCTTCCAAACACCCTGCCCTCCGATTCCCGCAGGGGAAATGCCTTTCGGAGCTTGACTACCGTTCGCTTGCGCTACAACCTGCCGACTTGTTCGCCTCCCTTGTCGGAGCTGACCGAATCACTTCAGCCAACCGAGACTTTTACTACCGGGCTTCCAGTGGGTCGATCGCTCTTCCCACTGCCGGTTATCGCTACGATGGCAGCTGGGCAAGCTCCATCGGCTGGACTCCCACCAGCTAGATCAAACACTAGCTTCGCTGCACGAGCAACTGCATACTCACGGCACGGCGGGTATCAGCGCGCGACAGGTAGTGGCGGCTAGGGATGATCTTGGTTCGGGGCATCCCAATGCGGCAGCGGATCCTTGTTGCTGAGGTCTTCGAGCACCGTCCAGAGGTTGCCATCGAGAAGGTTGCAGAGCAAGTTGTAGAGGTAATCCACTGCCCCCTTGTTGATCTGCTTCATCTCGGTATCGGAAATCCGGCCCAGACGATTCCAAGGAATCTCCCCGTAGGGCGAGACGACCTTGATGTCTGATCCATCGCCCACTTTTGACGAGGGGAAAGTTCCGGCATGAATGTCCTCAAGCCGATTGCGAAAGCCCTGTTCCACGATCATCTTGGTCAACCGTTGGCGAACCACGTCCTTCTTGAGCAAATCCTGCGTGCGCTTCTTTCTGTTGCGGGCGGGAGTACTGATTATCTTCTCAAGGAGCTGCTGCTCTAACTGGTCATGGAATTGTTGCGCTTCGGGGCTCAATGTTGCGTCACGCCGTGGGACATTATCCATAGGAGGCACCTAATGATTCGTCAATGGTTGGTCTAATCACGGGACTACGAGTTGCGTGAACCCTCCCAGCCGAACGACCTGCGTGGGCTCGTAGAAACAACAAACGCGATTATCGAACGCCATCCGCACGACCAGTTTCTTTGAATTTGGCATTTTGAGCGCAGACCGGATGGCGAGGACATTCAATACGACGGTGTCCTGCCAGAACTTGAGTTCGTGGAAGATCTTTCTGCAGTTGTCGCGATCCTCTACGGAGTCGCCGGCCGCTGTCGTTCCACCTGCAAGCGGAAGATATACTGTTCCATCAGCGACGGTCACAGCAAAGTTCGCGTTGTAGTTGCGGAGCGACTGGCGTTTCGAGACAGGAAAAGTCTCGGGCTTCAAGCCGCTGTGCTTCGCGCGCGCTATCATAGCGGGCCAGTTGTCGTGCAAGATTTGTATGAGCTGAATGTTCACCCACTGTTCGTCGACATGGGGCAAGACCTGAATCAGGAAGACCTCGGACTCCGTGATGACACAGAACAAAAGATGGTCGGTTCCCTCGCTGCGAAAGTGGAGATGCTGAATGCCCCATGAGTTTAGGAGACCATCGTTCCAGTCGGGGTGCTTTCTCTTGACAATGTGGCGACTGAGGTACGGCTTGAGATCGCCGCCCTCTTTAATGAGAGCGACCAGCGTCTCGTAATCTGCCTGAAATTTGGGAGGGATAACGAGCTCTCGTGACTCATGAATCGTTCTCGGCTTCGTCGACGGAATGCGCCGGTTATGCGCATTCAGGAAACGCATCGTGTTGTCTTCTGGAGAATGGCTGTCTTTGTAGTTGAGGCCACACGCATGGAGGCCCGTTGTTCGAAGGTACGTTATCCAATCACCTTTGAAATCGAGCTCGATCTGATCGTCCGCAGGAACGCTGTTGAATTCTTCCGGGGCAAGCCCTTCCACAATCGGAACGAACGTGTCGGAAAGACAAAAGTAAGCTCCCGCCTCCTGGCTGCGAGCGGCCATCATTCCCATCGCTGCTGCAGCTGCGAAACGGTTGGCGTTCGAGTGGATCACGAACACCGAGGAGTTCCCCTTCATTTTCTTCAGTAAGTCCTCTCCCATTGTTCACTCTCAGACCGCGATTGGGTGGACGTAGTAAAAGGTTCTTGCTTGGTTAGGATTTCTCCCAGCCGCACTTAGATGAATCCCAGTACTTTGCAGAAAGGGAAATAGGTTTGCACCTGTTGCCTGGACCGATATAGCGCCCACCTTCTAGCACTCACTTTACTGCAAACGGGCATTGCTTGCCGGTGGGGACCCCACCAGGATTCGTATCGGAGATTACGCCAAGGAGGGCACCAAAAAGTGCCCTATTGACACCGCGATTTCCACAGGGAGAAGCTGTAGCGAAGATCAATTGCCAAAAGATTGAACGACTTGTCGCCTTGGTTCTCTCGGTTGCTTGAGCGGAAGGAGCCCAGGCCATGTACGATCTTGTTGAGTTCAGGCATCTGAAGTACATCGCCGCGGTTGCGGAAGAGGGCAACATCACGCGGGCCGCAGACCGCCTTCATGTTGCTCAGCCGTCGCTGAGCAAACAAATCAAGGACATCGAAGACCAAATTGGGTTTTCGATCTTCGCGAGAGAGCGCGACGGCGTGCGAGTTACGCCATCGGGGCAGATGATCGTCGCCTACGCGCAGGAGGCCATTCAGCGCCGCTCCGAGGTCGTGGCGCTGGCTCAAGCCGTGCATCGGCGCGAAATTCCGCCGTTAAGACTTGGAATCTCATCCTTCATCAATCCCGCCTTGCTCCAGTGCCTTCGCGATGCTTACCGCGCATATTTTCCCGCCTGCATCATCAATCTTTGCAGCGGCAGCCCCGCGCACATGCTCGGTAAATTGGAACGCGGCACCTTGGATGGAGCACTGCTTACGTTGCCGATCGAAGGGCTCGGCTGGATTGTCCAACAAATCGCGCACAGCTCTCTTGTGGCTTGCATGCGTACTGACGATCTACTGGCGCGCAGCTATGAGGTCACGCCAGCGGACTTGTCGCCGAGGCTGAATATCTTTCATGATCCGGAATTGCATCCAGCCGCGCACCGGCACTTGTTCGAGTTGTTGGCAGAGGTAGGAATCCATCCTGAAATCAAATGCGTCGCGGCCACTCCCGCAGATATTCAATGGATGGTTCGCGCCGAGCATGGGGTAGCGCTCGTCGATCAAGGCGTTACGCTCGATTCCGATTTGACGACCAGACCGATCGCGGGGGTTCAGTGGACAATCGATTCCGCCTTTGTTTATCACGCCACGGCCAACCACCTGGCCCTGCCGTTTGTCGTCCAGTTTGCGCGTCAGATGCAGTCGCGTCCAGCCGCAAGGAAGCCTCCTTTGCCGCATCCGTGCGAGCCGGTGCAGTTGCGGCTTCTCGCCTAGCGCCGACACCTGCCATAGACAGAAACTATGGCGGCATAGACACAAAGTCTTGGACAGACGAAACGGGTGGGGCTACCTTTCGGCACATGACGGCGGAAACAATCCGTCGGAGGTGCCAATGAATATCCTGCTTTCGCCCACCGTTCGGCGCGTGATTGCCCGGCGCCAGTCATTGCGCCAGCTGCTCACTCGCCTCAGCATCACAATCGTAGTGATTGCCTTTCCTGTTCTGGCGTCTGCTCAAAGCGGTTCGCCCTTCGACAGTGGCCTTACTTCTCTACAAAACCTCTTCACCGGAACCATCGCGAGGGTGGCGAGCCTCATTGCCATCGTGATCGGCGGCTACCAGTTCGCGCACGGCGAGCCGGGCGCGAAGAAGACGCTGGCCGGCGTTGCCGCAGGAACAGGCATCGCCGTAATGGCCGTCAACGTCCTGAATTGGCTGTGGGGCATTTGACAGCGACCTTCGTTGCTTCGGGTTACAGATTCCGTTTGAGTGTGAGGGGCACGATGCAGACACACACCAATAGCCGGCCAACTGTTGGCGCTCGCAGCGACAGGCCATCGCTTGCGGGGCGCAGGAACCGGATCTACAAGAGCCTGCACAAGCCCCTGACGTACCTGGGTGTCGAACGGACTCTCTTTTATTTCGTCTGCGTCGGCGCGGTCGGCGCCTTCAACCTCTTCAACAGCCTGATCGCCGGAGCAGCGGTTTTTGTTGGCGGCTACGCCTTCGGGCGTTGGGTGACAACCAGCGATCCGGCATTTCTGCAGATTCTGGCGAAGTCCGAACGCTACAAGAGCCGCTACGACGCGGCGAAACAGATCATTCCCCGCGTGGAGGTCATCTGATGCTCTCGCTCAGCAAAGTCATCAAGCCATGGAAGGAGGCCGCCGCGCTCTCGGACCACATCAACCTGTACGGCTTCTGGAACGAGACGGCGTTTCTGACCAAGAGCGGCGACCTCGGCACGGTGCTGAGTGTGACCGGCGTCGATTATGAGAGCCTCGACTCCGCCGGTCAGGAGTACGCCGTGAAGCGCCTCGAAGCCGCGCTCAAGGCATTTGGGCCGGGTTTCCACGTCTATCAATATCTCTTCAAGTCGAACCGGCCGGAGATTCCCTTTGCCGACTACAACAGCCCCGTCGTGCAAGAGGCAGTTGACTACCGTCGGCGTTTCTTCGAGGCCAAGGCAGATCATCTCTATCAGATTGAGATCTACTACTGCATCGTGCTCGAAGGCGCGCGCTCGAAGACCGGCATCCGCGCCGCGCTGGCGCAACTCTTCCGCGATCCCGCCGGAGCCGTGAACGAACTCAAAAACCAGTTCACGAACAGCCGCATGAAGACGCTCCTGCGCGCGCAGATCGAGCGCGATCTTGCGCGGCTTGAAAGTCATGTTCAGGGATTCATCCGGCAGCTCAGCGATTTCGTGCGCATCGAGATTCTCGACCAGAAGGGCCAGTTCCGATTCTTCCGCCGTCTGCTCAATTACGACGACTGGCGGATTGCCGGCGCGCCAAAGAGCACCCAGTTTCTCGACTACCAGGTGGTCAACTCCGACATCGAGGCCGAACGCGACCATCTGCGCGTCGGCGATCACTTCGTGCGGATTCTGACGATGAAAGAAGCCATCGGCGAGACGCGGCCTCTTGTACTCGACGAATTGCTCAAAATTCCAGCCAACTTCTACGCCGTCACCGAGTGGACGCCATTGAGCGTCGAAAAGGCGCGCAAGGAGGTCAACAAGCGCCGCCGCCACTTCAACATTTCAAAAACCGGATTCGTATCACAGTTAAGCACGAGCGACGCACAAGTGAATCCGCGCGATGTGCTCGTGGACGAATCGAAGCAGGCGGACATCGAGAACCTAGGCGACTGCCTGCGCGAACTGGGCGAGGGCCAGTCGCTCGGCGAGTTCTCGCTGACCATCGTGCTCTACGGCCGGGACCACCTGGCGCTTGATGAGCGCGTCGGCGCATTTGCCGGCGTCTTCACCAATGCTGACGGCAGCCTCTTTGTTGAGACCTACAACCAGCTCAACGCCTACTTCGCCACCGTGCCCGGCGGCTACGCATTCAACCTGCGGCGAATGCTGCTCTTGAACACCAACTACGCCGACCTGTCGTTTTTGTTCACGATCCTGCCCGGTGAGAAGGTCAACAGTTATCTCAACGCTGAGTATTTGGCAGTTCTCGAAACAGACAACGCGACGCCGTACTTTCTGAATCTGCATTGCGGCGAAGTGGCGCACACGCTGATTCTCGGCATGACCGGCTCGGGGAAATCGTACTTCTGCAATTTCCTTCTGCAGAATGCGCAGAAGTATAAGCCCTTGACCTTCATCTTCGACATCGGCGGCAGCTTCGAGTCGTTGACGACGATCTTCGGCGGTTCGTATCTCAATGTCGGCCCAGAGGATAAACTCGTCGCGCGGGATTTCACGATCAATCCTTTCTCGCTCGCTCAGACCAAGGAAAATATGCAATTCCTCTTCAGCTTTTTCCGGGTGCTGATTGAAGGAAACGGTCAACGCTACCGGCTCGACTTCAAGGAGGAGATCAAGCTGTGGGATGCGATCGAGCGCATTTACATGCTTGAGGCCGGGCAGCGGACTGTCTCAAACTTCTCGAACATCATCGGCGAACTGAAAGACCGTCTGCATCGCTGGACACGCGCCGGTCAGTACGGATTCTTATTCGACAACGCCGAGGATACGCTCTCGTTCAGCGAGTTCCAGACCTTCAACTTCGCCGGCTGGGGCGATGCGCCGGAGGTTCTGGAGCCGCTGCTCTTCTACGTTCTCCACCGCGCATCGAACGAGATTTGTGATCCTGCGCGGCTGGCCACATTCAAGCTCTTTCTGCTCGACGAGGCGTGGCTGTTTATCAAAAACGAGACGATTCGCAATTACGTGGTGCAAGCGCAGAAGACCTGGCGCAAACACCGCGCCGCGATGATCCTGGCTACGCAGTCGATCAAGGAGTTAGAGGAATCGGGAATGCTGCATATCGTCTCCGAGAGCTGCCCAACCAAGATATTCCTCGCCAACCCAGAGATGGACCGCTCGGTCTATGCTGAGTCCTTCCATCTGAACGACACGGAACTTGATCTGATTGCGGGTCTCGTTCCTCCAGGCCAGATGCTTGTCCGCAAGGCGCAGTCATCGAAGAAGGTTCACCTGAACGTTGATTCGGTCACACACTGGATGGCGACGAATAACGCCAAGGACAACCTGCGCAAGCGCGAATACTTCGCGCGCTACGGCATCGCCGAGGGCTTGCGCCGGCTCGCCGAAGAGTTTCCGTTTCAGCCACGCACGATCACTGTAACCTCCACCACCACGAAAGGAGCCGCAGCATGAATGGCAGATTGATCTTCATCGCCGGGCTGGCCCTGGCGCTTTCTCCACTTGGCGCGTCCGCGCAAGAAACCTCGTCGCGCACCGTGCAGTACCACTCGCAGGACATCGTTCCGATCCACGCCAAGCTCAAGTACACGACGCTGATTGAGTTGCCGGCGACAGAAAAGATCATGGAGGCCGCCACGGGCGACAAGGACTTTTGGGTTGTGGACGTGGTGGGCAACTTCTGCTTCGTGCATCCGGCCAAGGCCGGGATCAGCTCGAACCTGAACCTGATTACCGACAAAGGCAACATCTACTCATTCACCCTTACGGACGTCTCCGGCTCGACGGATACGCCCGATCTCAAGGTCATCATCGTGCCCGCGGATCAATCTTCCATCGTGCGGTCGAGCGGCCCGCCGCAGTTCGTTCCGGCTGCCCAGCTCGAACAAGCGCAGCAGGCGCTCGCCACCGAGCAGTCGCACATCACCGATATCAACGACGAGTTCAAGAGCGCCTATCCACTCTCGCTCAAGTTTGATTACTCGTTCCACGCCAACGAGGCGCCCTTCGACATCCAGGCCATCTACCACGACGACAGGTTCACCTACATCAAGACCGACGCGACGGAGAAGTTCTCCGTCTATGAGATGCGCGACGGCAAGCCGAACCTGATCACGTACCAGTTGAGCAACGGCACCTACATCATCCCCAAGGTGATGGACTCGGGGTACGTCGAGCTGGGCAAAAAGAAGATGGAGTTTTCGCGCAAGGGGTAGTGGAGGTGAGAGATGCCGGAACCGATTGCGAATTCATCGAGTGCTATGCCGGTTGAGCCTGGGTTGCATCGTTCGGCTCAGGAGCCCAAAGGCGTACTGCAGAAGAACCTGAAGCCGTTGCTCTATCTCGGCGCGGCGTTGCTGGTCATCGTTGCTGCTGTCTTCAGCAGCACGGGCACAAAGACGGCAGCGAAGAAGAGCACGACCGCGAACCAGCCGCCGCAGCCGGTCCTTCAGGATGCCACCGACAACAAGGTGCAGGATCTGAAGAACCAGGTTGCCGCCGCGCAGCAGCAGGCGGCGCAACAGCGCGCGGCTGATCCGGCTCTGGCCAATGCAACGCTGGCGCAGCAGGCCGTGGCGGCCAACTACGGGCCGAATGGACAGGCGATTCCGTGCGCTCCAGGGCAGCCCTGTGCGCAGCAAGCCGGCTACGCGCAGGCACAGATCAATCCGATCCAGCAGGAAGAACAGCAGCTCGCGGCGAAGGACAAAGAACTTGCTTACGCGGCGCGTTTTGCGTCTAACATCGTCTATAGCAGCGCACCGAGTGAAGCGCCTCGCCGGCAACCCTCTGCTGCCTTGGCGGAGAGCGAGAGCGCTCCCGGAGTGCAAGGGAACGCTGGTTCCTATTCTTCGGCGCAGGAGCGCCCCGCGAGCAGCCTGATCCCGGCTCGCGCGGCAGGCGATCCGCCGAATCCTTCAGCGGCACAGTCAACCGCCCAGCATAGGGCGGAAATCAACATCGACGCGGCCACGGGACAGCCTTATGTGATCTACGAGGGAACGACCTTGGATACGGTTCTGATGAATCGTCTGGATGGAGACGCCGCCGGGCCGGTGAAGGTGCTCGTGTCGAATCCTCTCTACTCGCACGACCGCCAGCACGTGCTCATTCCTGACGGAACGATCGTGCTGGGCGAGGCGCGCAAGATTGGCGCGACCGGCATCGGCCAGCAGCGCCGTCTCGCCGTGGTCTTTCACCGGATGATTATGCCCGATGGTTACTCCGTCGATCTCGACCAGTTCCACGGCCTTGACCAGATCGGCGAGGAGGGCTTGAAGGATAAGGTGAACAACCACTACCTCGAGATCTTTGGCACCTCGATTGCGCTCGGCGTCATCGCCGGCGCGGGCGAAATCGAACAGGGTGGCGGGATGATCTCAACCACAGGTTCGCAGGCATTTACGACCGGAGCAGCGTCGAGCATCTCGCAGTCGGCGACGACCGTGCTCGACCAGTTTCTCGAAATTCCCCCGACGATCACCATTCGCGAGGGCCATCGCGTGAAGGTCTACTTCACGCAAGACATGCTGCTGCCCGCCTACGAGAACCACACCATCCCACAGACGTTTTGAAGGAGTCGATTATGTACTGCACGATCCGGTTCACCGTTCTTTCGGCCGTTCTGGTTCTGGCTCTTTCCGGATGCAAGAGCCATCAGGCCAAGGTCGATGCTCTGCAAAAGGAATACGACCAAGCAGAGGCTCAATTCAGGAAAGACTGTAATGCGGAATATCTCCAAATTCCACCGACGCTGAGTCCCAAGTGTGTTGATGAGGACAAGAAAGCCAAGGATGCTTGGAACCGACTGCAAGCCGAACGCGCACAGCAGTAACCCACGGAGGAACAACATGAAGTTTTCGCTCACGCTCGCACTCGTTGCAGCGGCAGGACTTGTGTCGCCCGCACACGCTCAGTTCGGCTCTGGGATCGTCTTCGATCCCACGCAGTCTGCGCACGCCATTCAACAGATCGCGCAGGCCAGCCAGCTCTACACAACCACAGTCGAGACCACCCAGAACGTCATCGCTGCCTACAACCTAGCGCGGCAGATGGCGACTCTGCCGCAATCACTCGTCACCTCCTATGCCAATCTCGGGCGTCAGCAGTGGGTGACTCTCAGCACACCGGCGAACACCTACGGCAACTCGTTGCTCTGGATGAACTCGGCCTCGACGGGCTTGAGCGCCGTCTCTGCCAACCAGACTGCCAGCATCCCGCACACCACCCAGCTCGCCGGATACGGCTCACTCAGTTCCGATGGACAACAGGCCATCGCTGCACGAGGCGCGACGGTCGATTTATCGGACGCCGTCGATGCCAGCAGTTTAGAGACCATCGGGACCATCCATGCGAACTCGGCGCAACGGGAGGCAGACATCGCCCAACTCGAAGCGGACAGCCACGCGACAGACCCATCGCAACAGACCGAAATGGCGGCCCTGCAGCGCATCAATCAGGCGCTCTTGATCGAGCTGAGAAGCCAGCAGGAGACCAACCAGCTCTTGCAGGCCCAGGCCCTTCAGCAACTCATCGGCCAGAAGGTCGAGCAGGACAACCTGAAGGCGCTCTTCGAGGCCGGCAACAACTACCAGCAGAGCTTCAATGCAGTCACCCCACAGCAGACCAGTTCCGGTACCGAGTGGGCCTTTCACTACTGACGGGAAGGAGCGGCAGCAATGGACTTTCTCATCCTCATCAAGAACGGCTGCGACAACCTGACGGCGACCGCCGCTCCTTCCGTCGATGCGCTGGGATTGCGGATGGTCATCGCCCTTGCCACGATCATGCTCGTCTGGTTCGGCGTGCAGGAGGCGCTGTCGTCGGCGCAGGGCGGGCCAGGCTTCAACAGCGCCAAGTTCCTGAGCTTCTTCCTGCTCATCACCTTCGCCTACAGCTTTGTGAAGTTCTACGACGGTGCAATTCCCGGCATCGGCTACTCACTCAAGAGTTTCGTCAGCGGGGGAACCAGCAGTCTTGTTGACATGATCGGAAACGACTCGACGCAGGAGGTGCAGAACACGATTCACACCGCGCTGAGCCAGGTCGGAGGACTGTCGCCATCCTTCACGGAGCCGTACACGCTGCTCTGTACCTATACGGTGCAGATTGTTCTCAGCATTCTGACGGCGCTGATTGGCGTCATCATCGCCTACGGAGCCATCGGCGCAACGGTCATTGGCCTGGTTGGCCCCGTCTTCATCCCGTGGATGGTTTTCGACAAGACCGACTTCCTTTTTTGGGGTTGGCTCCGGGCCTTCATAGGCTTCGAGTTCTACAAGGTTGTGGCCGCGGCGACCATGAGCGTGATGAGCCACCTGTTGATTACCTACCTGACCAGCGGCGCGATGAGTATAGATGCGCCACAACGTCTCATTACGCTCATGCCGGGTCTGCTCATTCTCTGCATCGTCGCCGGCTTCGTTCTGCTCAAGATCCCGACCATGACCGCGACACTCTTCTCCGGCCACACGGGCGGCCACGGCATGAGCATGGGCGGCCTGATTACAGCGGCAGTCATCCGGGCCATCTAGGCCCAGTGGAGGCAATCTAATGGCGACTCAAACAAGTATTTCTCCCGAGATTACGCGCGCCGCCGAGCGGTACCTCGAACAGTATGGCGATCCGCTCGTGATGAACACCTATCTCAAGGTCACGATCCTGGTTCTGGCCGGGATCGTGGTCCTGCTCGGCGCACTGGTCTATCGCGGCCAGATGGCGCTGGCGAGCGTCCACCCGCTCATTGTTCGCATTAACGATGTTGGCAGGGCTGAGGCGATCGACTATCGCAACTTCCAGTACCGGCCGCAGGAAGCCGAGAACAAATACTATCTGACCCGCTGGGCGGAGCTTTACTTCAGCCGCAACCGCTTCACCATCGAACGCGACCAGACCAACGCGCTCTACTTCCTCAATAGCGACGTGCAGCGTGCTGTGATCGACCAGGAACGCAAGGACGGCATCATTGCCAAATACCAGAGCGACAGCTCGCTCCCATTCGTCGATGTCGAGGTGAAGAACGTCATCCTCGACGACCTTCGTCAGTCGCCCTATTCGGCGCGCATCGAGTTCGAGAAAGTCTTCTCGAACCCGGCGGATCACTCCGAACTCAAGCGGGAGCAATGGACCGCCAGCGTCACCTATGTCTTTGAGGAGAAGGTGAAGAACAATGAGCTGGCCGTCAATCCTCTGGGATTGACCATCGTCCGCTTCCGGGCCGACCAGGCGTTCGAGTAGATCGAGCCACAACCCAAACATGAGGCTTCAAATGTCCACACGCGGCCACAAATCGCGGCAGATACGCCCTTCGTTTCTTCGCAGGCGGCACAACGCCTCATCGTGCGCGATGAAGCGGTATTGCCCATCGCCCGAACGTGTCCTTGTCCGGGTGGCATCGAGAATCTTTCGCCGGCTGCGGCGGGCCGCTGTCTTGCCGGGAACACCGTGGTCGATGCTGCCCATGAAGCGTTCCTCTCTTCGTATCTTCCCTCTCTTGTCCGGTCACACGCTTCGGGCACCGGCGTTTCCACGGTTGCAATCAATCGAAGCCACCATTATTAAGTTGCGTTTTCCTCAAGAAAACGCAACCTGGCACGATGCCGGCGACAGCACTCAAACCGTGGAAACGCCTAACTCCGACGCCCGGCGGCACTGCGCCGCTCTGCTTTCCGGACTCCTCTCCCAAAACGAGTTTGGGCCCCTGCTCCAGAAAGCGCGGCTTGGCGCTTGGGAGTCGGGCCACTCACACCCCAACGCGCAAAGTTCGCGCGCCGGGGACCCCGTGATCTCGCTTGGGCTTCGCCAGAGAGTGACCCGGCCAAGCCGGGAATTCAACTCAAGGAGACTCACCATGTATCAGAATCGCATCTCGCTCATCGGATTCCTCGGCCAGGATGCCAGCACCTACACCGCCAACAACACGAGCTTCACCGTTCTCTCGCTTGCCACCAAGAGTTCGTACAAGGACAAGAAGTCGGGCGAGTATAAGGGTCATACCGAGTGGCATCGCTGCATCGTGTGGGGCAAGTTGGCCGAATACGCGAAGACGCTTACGAAGGGCGCGCATCTGGCCATCGACGGCGAGTTGCGCAGCCGCGAGCGCGTGGACAAGAAGACTGGCGCCAAGAGCCGGGTTTGGGAGGTGCGCGTGGCTTCGATCCTGAAGCTCGACCGTGCCGAGAAGGCCGCCCCGGAAGAGACGGCGGACGACGAGATCAACCCCGAGGAAGAGGCCGCATAGGCCTCTTCTTTGCTCCCGCGTGGAAGCCCGGTGTCACCAGGCTTCCATTGCTACGAGGCACCGCTATGAGCTTTGAATTGATCCTCCCATTTATGCGCCCCATCGAGCCGCTCCTGCTCGACGACGGCATCAGCGAGATCATGGGCAATCCCGACGGTTCATGGTGGTACGAGCGCGACGGAATCATTCATCGGGAAACGACGGTTTCCTTCGACGCCGGCAAGCTGCGCACCGGCCTCGAAGTGATTGCCAACAACATCGGCAAAAAGCTCGACGAGGCCAACCCACTGCTCCATGCGCAGCTTCCCGATGGCAGCCGCCTGGCCGCAGTCATCCCGCCCGTTGTGCGGCCTGCCCCGGCGCTTGTCGTCCGCAAGTTCACCAGCCGCCACTTCACGGTCGATGACCTCATCGCTCGCGGCTCGCTGACGCAGCAGCTTGCGGACTTTCTCGAAGAGCAGATTCGCGCCGGGAAGACGCTGCTGATCAGCGGCGGAACGGGTTCGGGAAAGACGACCCTGCTGCGCATTCTTGCCAACGCCATCCCTGACACGGAGCGTATCGTCGTCATCGAAGATACCTCCGAGCTTGGCATACAGAAGCCGAACATTCTGGCGACCGAATGCCAGACCGATACCTTCAAGGGCAGCGTCACCTTCGACGATCTCTTGAAGTCCGCGCTCCGTTGGCGGCCCGACCGGATCATTCTGGGCGAAGTCCGCGGAATCGAGGCGCGCACACTGCTCGATTCCCTCAATACGGGCCACTCCGGCTCGCTCGCGACGATCCACGCCAACTCGGCCACAAAGGCGCTTCGCCGCTTTGCTAATCTCGTCCTTCGCTCCCACGCGCAGGCCGCTTTCTCCGACATCGAAGCCGAGATTGGCGAATCGGTTGATTTCATCGTTCATGTGGACCGCGAGCCGGGGCGCCGTGTGATCCGTGAAGTTCTCGCATTGACCGGCTATGACCGGCCTTCTCAACGCTTCCAGATGGAGTACATTTACCGGGCCGACGAACAGCCCGCGACGGAGGCAAAGCCATGCTGAAGACCATGCGCAACGCCCACGCATCCAGTGATGAAATTGGCCTGCTTCTCGCCGCCCTCCGGGCCGGCATTGACCCGGCCAGGTTGACCCGCAAACTCGCGGCTCAACACCCCGGCGACGCCAGCTTCGCGCGCCGCCTTGTAGACTCGGCATCTGCTCGCCTCTGGCTTGCCGATGGCGCTCCGGTTGCGGACGTTCTCACCATGCTCGAAGTCCGCCATCGCTTCGAGCGTTCTCCCTCAGATGCCCGCGCCTATGCCGTCGAGATTCTCTTCGCTGTTCAGCACGAGAACGACGGCTATTCAACCCACTCAATTCCAACCAAGAAGGCGCCCCCTTATGCCGCTGCTTGAGGGAGCCTCTGAACAAGTTCCAAATGCAAGAGCGATGCGTCTAATCGAGTAGGGGACCTCGAAACGCAATGCGCCAACTTACTTTTGCTACTCAGCCGAG
>JAJZDM010000119.1 GCA_021806005.1 Acidobacteriota bacterium
GGGCCGCAGCCACAGTTGCCTCACTCTGCATCACGCCATCAGCCATGAGCCACCTCATCCTCAAAGTCGAAGGTACGTTCTTTGTCCTTGTTGAGTGCCTTGCGCAACCAGGGCGGTGGAGTCCTGCGCAGCACGTCCTGCAGCCTCAACAGAATCCCATCGATGGCCTCCGTCTCAGCCACCTTTACCGGATGGATGTTCTTGGCCACCACGCGGGCTGCGCCAGATCCACCAATAGCGGCGACGTAGAGAATGGCGCAATCCTGAATTGCATCCAGCTTCGGCCCCAGCTTGTCTTCGTTTCCGTCCTCACTCAGATTGCCGGCAAACTCGTAGTCCGTTACCCGGTGACACTCATCCTGCGTCACCTCGTAAACGGAGATCATCTTCGCCCATCCGAAGTGGGCATTCACGTGAAGCCCGTCGACTGTTGCAAAGGCTACTTTCATAGTCTCCCCTTGACCCTCCCAGCGATCATTGCGACTTCTGCTCTTGCATCTCCTGCTATTGCGACTCGTGCGCGTCCGCCGGACCGTGGGCGCCGCAACTCCACGGCGCCCAGGTCTGCGGATGCCCTTCATGCATGTTCGCCATGAAAAGATTTCCGACATCGAAGATCAGGTCGCGGGTGCCCTTGTATCCCACCGTCACCTGATGCCCGGCCCCGAGACGGTCGAAGACCGGAATGCCGACACGGAAGAGGGGTATGTTCAACCTCTCTGAGGCCTGCCGCCCATGCGAATGGGTTACCAGCAGATCAGCTCCCGCTGCGCGAAGTTCAAGATCTTCCAGATCTCCACGCAAGACCTCAGCCGCCGGAATACCCTCCAGCACCGGCGAGCTGGTCGTGGTGATGGCAGCCTGAATGGTGCAGCCCATCTCGCTGAGCCAGTGTGTCATGGCGGCCAGAAGATCGGGTTCAGCGGCGACCGCTACATTTTTTCCACCAAAGTGAAAGTGCCCGTCAAGCATGGCATCCACGAGTTGGCTGCGTTGCCGACGGTACTTCACGGGTACCGCAACGCCGCTTGCCTCCGCCAGAAAGCTCATCAGATCGTCGTTTACCGCCAGACCGGTGAGCCGGTCGAACAACCGGTATGGAACCCCCGTGCGGTGCTCCAGCGTAATTGCCGCACCCCGCATCTGCTCGCCGATGGCCACCGTCCAGCAGGAGGAGCCCATCTTGCGAATATCTTCAAGCGAAGTGCCTCCCAGGGTGGTAGGCATGAACTGCTCGGGCACATGCCCGTCGAGCGAGCCGGAGAGATCGGGCAGAAAGATGGGTTCGAGACCGAACGCCTCAAACAGATCGCGCAGTTCGTCGATGTCACCCGGGCTGAGATGGGAGCCAGGAAGCACGTTGATACGTCGCGACAGGCCGGCGCCGAACATTGGAACCTCGACAAGCTCCTCGATCATCCGGGTGACCGCTGCCGCCCAGCCGTCCTGGAACGCCCCTTCAAAGTCCGGTGTGCATACGTCCACAAGGGCGATCTGGCCGAGTTCCGGGTGATCGTTCCGGATCAATTTGAGGAATCCGTTCAGATCATCGCCCTTGATCTCGGAGACGCCGGTCGTGCAGACTCCGATCAGAGCCGGCTTGGTGCGTGAGGCGATGTTGACCAGGGCCTGCTCAACGTTGTCAAATCCCCCCAGGACCGTGGCCACCTCACTCATGGCCGTAGTCTGCAGGGGAATGGCTTCGCGAAAGTGCCGCACGAACAGCACCAGGCCAAAGGAGGTGCACCCCTGCGATCCATGCAGTAGCGGCATGGCCCCTTCTATGCCCATGAAGGCCAGCGCCGCGCCGATGGGCTGGCTCATCTTGAGCGGATTCACGGTGCATCGTTTTTCACCTGCAATCACTCGCGCCATGTGCGTGCCCTCATGCCACCTGAATCCACAGCTCATGCTGTCCCGCCACAGCGTCCCAGGGAGCAGGCTTCCGAATCTGTTCCCAGATGGGATTGAAGAGAGCTTTGTCGATCTCCCGGATCAGCGCGACGATGCCCTCGTATCCGGCGTAAGCCTCATGCCGTTCCTGGTTGATGTCGAGCCACGGCATCATGGCCTTCAAGGCGACGAACTGCGTGCGCCCTCCGGAGAGCATGATGTCCGCTCGCGCCTCCCGGAGCATCTTGTACATCTCGCGTGGCTTCAGGTCGTCGAACATATGTGCGTCGTCCTTGACCAACTCCTTGATCCGCTGCTTGTCATCGGGTGTGGATTTCTTGGTGCTTGTGCCCACGATCACCATACCGGCCTCCTGCAGCGCAGCCACCACGGACCAGGACTTCACTCCGCCGGTAAACAGCAGAACCCGCTTGCCTGTCAGGCGCTCCCTGAACGGAGCTATGCGGCTCCAGGCGCGCTCTTCTTCTCTTGCAATCACGGCTTCGGTACGCTCCAGCAGCTCCGCCGGAGCTCCCCGCTCCACAAGCAGCCCGGAGATGTTGCGCAGCGCCTCACTCATATCGCCGATGCCGTAGAACGAACCCTCGAAGAAAGGAATGCCGTAGCGCTCCTCCATCTTTCGAGCGACGTTGATCATCGCCTTGGAGCAGACCATCATCGCAGCACGGGCGCGATGCGAGCACGCCACCTCGTGGTACCTTGAATCGCCGGAGATGCAGGCCAGAATGCGAATGCCCAGTTCGTCGAGCAGTGGCTTTACCTGCCACAGCTCACCCGACAGGTTGTACTCTCCGATGATATTGATGTCGTACGGCGTCGTTTCGGCGGGCTCTTCCGTACCGATGACGTAGTCAAGAAGCGCCTCCCCTGCAAGTTTGTTGCCCAGATTCTTTGAACCTACGAATCCTGGCACATTTACAGGAATCACAGGCTTGCCGAACTTGGCCGAGGCGGCCTTGCAGACCGCCTCCAGATCGTCACCGATCATCGCCGGAACGCATGTCTGGTAGACGAAGACCGCAGGCGGGTTATATTTTTCGACGATCTCTTTGATGGCCTTGTAAAGATGCTTTTCTCCGCCAAAGATGATGTCCTGCTCGGTGATGTCCGTGGTGAAGCCGGTGCGATAGAGCATCGGCCCGGAGGACTTTGAGCCGCGTCCGTCCCAGGAGTGTCCCTCGCAGCCGATCGGCCCATGTACCAGGTGCGCTACATCGGTGATCGGCTGCAGAGCGATCTTGGCTCCGTCGAAGGCGCAACCGCCTGCCGCCGCGCCTGGAGCCAGCAGTTTGTTGCAGCCCTTCTTCCGCTCCTTGTCCGGCTTCGCCTGATTGGTGGCGCAACCGGGCTCTTCAAAGACACTCTGTACCTTCGCGCTCAGGGTATTCATCGGCTCGCCTCGCTGCGGAGGTTGACGGTGCGTTAGCGGATGATGTCGAAGCTGTAGTCGGTCTTCGCCACGTCGTTGGTGCTCTGGTCCATCTGGTCGAAGATCTTGTCGAGAATCTTCACCAGAACGTTCATTCCGCCCTGATAGCCCCACACCGGGTAGCGATGATGGTGATGGCGGTCAAAGATGGGAAAGCCGATGCGGATCAGCGGCGTCGACGTGTCCCGCTCCAGGAACTTGCCGTAGGTGTTTCCGATGAGGAAATCAACCGGCTCCGTGAACAGCAGCGAGCGCATGTGCCACAGATCCTTTCCGGCGTAGACGTGGCATCCTTTGCCAAACGGAGAGCCGGCCAGCAAGGCCTCCGCCTTTTCCTTCCAGACTGCCCCGCCATTGGTGGAGAGGATATGTACCGGCTCTGCTCCCAGTTCGAGCAGGAACCCTGCGAGCCCAAGCGTGAGATCCGGATCGCCGTAGATCGCAAACTTCTTGCCGTGGATATGCGCGCTGGAATCAGCGATGGCGTCCACCAGACGGCCACGTTCCTTCGTGACTGCCGGCGGAATCGCCTTGCCGCTGAGCCGCGACACCTCCATCAGGAAGCGATCCGTACCCTCCACACCCACAGGATGATTGAAGGCAATCACCTCCTGGCCCTTGCTCCCGATGAAGTCCAGCGTCTTGTCCGTACAGAACTCCTGCATCGAGATGGTGGCGCCGGCATGGATCGCCTCCGCCGTATCCTCCAATGTGGTGCCGCCGTCGTACATGCGGAACTCACCGTCTCCCGGTGTATCCCATACATCGCTGTTATCCCCAAGGATGGTGTACTCGACGCCCATCAGGTCCAGGAGCCGCTTGATCTCCCGGATGTTTCCGACCGTGTAGCCGTCAAAGCCCCCAATGAAGTTGAGCTTGCCGTTGGGCAGGCGCTCCAGTTTGGGAGCGGTGCCGGCCTTGCCATCCCAGAAGTGTTCCAGGATGCCCTTCAACGTGTTGTCATACCCGGTGACGTGGCTGCCCACAAAGGCCGGCGTATGGGCAAAGGGCACGTCCATCTCCGCCGGCACAGAGCCGTTCTCCTTGGCATTTTTGATGAACGCATTCAGATCGTCACCAATCACCTCGGCCATGCAGGTTGTGGAAACAGAGATCATCTTCGGCTTGTACATGCTGTACGAGTTCGCCAGACCGTCAATCATGTTGTTCAGTCCGCCAAAGACCGCGGCGTCTTCGGTCATCGACGAGGAGACTGCTGAAGTCGGCTCCTTGAAGTGACGCGAGAAGTGGCTGCGGTAGTAAGCGACGCAGCCCTGCGATCCGTGCACAAACGGGAGCGTCCGCTCGAATCCGAGAGCGGCAAAGACGGCGCCCAGAGGCTGGCAGGCTTTGGCGGGGTTTACCGTAAGCGCCTCGCGGGCGAAGTTCTTTTCGCGATACTCCGCACTCTTGGTCCACTCCGCGACACGCTCCAGTTCCTCGGTGGCCACCGGGTCCTCGAACAAACACTTCTTGTTCGCCAGCATCTCGGTGTACTCTTTGCCGCGGAACAACTCAAAGTGATCGATAACCTTCTCCGCATTCTGACTCATGGCGCGATTCCTCCTCTTAACCTTGGGTAGACTTTGTTACCAGGGGGCCTTGGTGAGGCTCCATACCGGGGCATTGATGGCCATATCCATGTCGCGAGCAAAGATCGCGAATCCGTCGTAGCCGTGATACGGGCCGGAGTAGTCCCAGGAGTGCATCTGGCGGAACGGAAAGCCCATCTTCTGGAAGATGTACTTTTCCTTGATCCCGGAGCCCACCAGATCAGGCTGTACCTTCTCCACGAACCTTTCGAACTCGAACGCTGTCACGTCGTCGTAGATCAGGGTGCCGTCCTTGATGTAGTGCGTCGTGCGCTGATAGTCGTCATTGTGGCCGAACTCGTACCCTGTACCGACCACCTCCATACCCAGATCTTCATAGGCTCCGATCACGTGGCGAGGGCGCAGGCCACCGACAAAGAGCATCACCTTCTTGCCTTCCAGGCGCGGCCTGTACTTGGCGATCACCGCATCGGTGAGGGCCTGGTACTTGGCGATCACCCGCTCCGCGCCTTCCTTGATCGTGTCGTCAAAGTGCGCGGCAATCTCGCGCAGCGACTCGATGATCTTGGTGGGCCCGAAAAAGTTGTACTCGACCCAGGGAACGCCGAACTTCTCTTCCATATGGCGAGAGATGTAGTTCATGGACCGGTAGCAGTGCAGGATGTTGAGCTTTGCCTTTGGCGTAGCCTCCAGCTCCGCGAGCGTACCGTCGCCGGACCACTGGGCGATGACCCGCAGACCCATCTCTTCCAGCAGAATGCGGGAGGACCACGCGTCGCCGCCTATGTTGTAGTCGCCGATGATCGCCACGTCATAGGGAGTACTTTCGAACCGAGCCGGCTTGCCGGTCTGCTTGTCGATCACCCAGTCGCGGAGAGCGTCGTTGGCGATGTGGTGACCAAGTGACTGCGAGACGCCGCGGAATCCCTCGCATCGCACCGGGACGATCGTCTTGTTGTGTTCCTTGGCTTTGGCTTTGGCGACGCCTTCGATATCGTCGCCGATCAGTCCGACCGGACACTCGGACTGGATGGTAATACCCTTGTTCAGAGGGAACAGGGTTTCAATCTCGTCGATGATCTGTGCCAGCTTCTTGTCACCGCCGAAGACAATATCCTTCTCCTGGAAGTCGGAGGTGAACTGAAGTGTGACAAACGAATCCACCCCGGTGGTGCCGATGTAGTAGTTGCGCCGCGCCGCCCAGGAGTATTGCCCGCAACCCACTGGCCCATGGCTGATGTGCACCATATCCTTGATCGGCCCCCACACCACGCCCTTGGATCCGGCATAGGCACAGCCGCGAATGGTCATCACACCTGGAATCGATTTGAGGTTGGACTTGACGCCACAATCCGTCTTTCCGTTCTCGAACGTTCCAAGGTGCTTGGCGCGCTTCTTGGCGGTCTTTTCTGGGTAAACCTCCAGCACTTCGCCGATCACCTGGTTGTTGCGTTCCTTGACCTCTTCTACGCTGACATTCGTGCTCATGGAGACCTCGCTTGAGTTCAGATTTGTTGAAGAAACCGGGCGCCTTTTCCCGCCATGGAACGGCGCCCGATGGTTGCGGCTGGTTATGCCGCGGCTTCTGAGGCTTTTTTCCCGACCAGCGACTCGTCCACCGACTTGATGATGCCGTGCTCCATCAACATCTCTTCCAGCTCGTCCATCGAGATGGGAGTGGGAATCACTCCATTGCCGGCGTTGTTGTGAATCTTCTCTGCAAGGTTGCGGTAGTGCTGGGCCTGCTCGGAGTCGGGTGCGTACTCGATCACCGTCATGCGGCGAAGCTCGGCGTGCTGCACCACATTGTCACGGGGGACAAAGTAGACGAGTTTGCTGCCCAGCTTCTTGGCCAGGTTCTCGGCGAGTTCCAGTTCCTTGTCCGTCTGGCGTTCATTGCAGATCAGGCCGCCCAGGCGCACGCCGCCGGAGTTGGCGTACTTCAGGATTCCCTTCGAGATGTTGTTGGCCGCGTACATGGCCATCATCTCGCCAGACATCACGATGTAGATCTCCTGTGCCTTGTTCTCACGGATGGGCATCGCGAAACCGCCGCACACCACGTCACCCAGCACGTCGTAGGAGACGTAATCGAGATTCTCATAGGCGCCGTTCTCTTCAAGAAAGTTGATCGCCGTGATCACTCCGCGGCCGGCGCAGCCTACGCCTGGCTCCGGCCCCCCGGACTCAACACAGCGGATACGCTGGTACCCGTACTTCATCACCTCTTCGATCTCGATGTCTTCGACCGTGCCTTTTTCGGCAGCCAGGCTAAGGATGCTGTTCTGCGCCTTCGCATGCAGGATCAAGCGGGTTGAGTCCGCCTTTGGGTCGCAGCCAACGATGAGGATCTTCTGCCCCATCTCCGCCAGCGCGGCCAGAGTGTTTTGGGATGTGGTGGACTTGCCGATTCCACCCTTGCCGTAAAAAGCAATCTGTCTCAGTTTCGCCATCGTTCCTCCTTGTCAATAGGTGCGTCGTAGCTGTGGATCAAAAGCTTTTGACTGGCAACCTTCGCCCGTTGCAGCGCGAAACAGCAGCCAGGTTAGGGGCGGAACGGAGATGCATCGGATGTGCAAGCATCCTCACGCTTCGCAATCTGCCCTATAGGAATGCAATCCCGCTGCCAAACTCAGAGAGATCCGTAACCTGCCTGGAATGAATCCTCTGGGAGCATCTACCAGTTCCCTGCCACCTGTGCCGAACGCGACAATCCGGGCACGGCTTGTAGCGAATGCGACGAACCGCCGCTCTCTCCCAGGGGATGCCGGCCGAAGCCAGACGCTCAAGCGGCCTTCTCGCTGAAGAGAAGGCCGCCTTCCACCGCGCTCCATCAACCGACAGGAGTTCGGGAGCTGCTCCAATGAGTTTGAGGGTGGATAGGTGCTCCGGGTCTGGCGAGCCGATCCACTTTCCCGGGGGATAGCCCCATGACAGTCCGGGCAGGACCTCACGCTTCCTCTGTCGATGCGTCCCTCGGCGAACCCGCTCAACCCTGCGACTGCGCCGTGCGGAACGCAGCGACAAACGCATCCAGCGGCATGGCGACACGCTCAATGCCATGTTCTTCCAGAAAACGCGCCTCGTTGCGCGTGGGCTCCTGAGGAAGAATCGCCCAGTGTGTCTGCGAGGAACGCTTGATGATCTGGCGGGCAAAGAGCCGGTCCAATTGTTTTGAGAACCTGCAGCCCAGAAAGAGAAAGCTGCGTCCCGTGCGAATCTGCTGCACCCGGGCCGGGATGGGTGTCTGAATGTCGATCTCTGTGATCACTTCCACAAAATCGGAGTCGGAGACGAGGTAATTGCGTGCCGGCCATACCGAACCAAGAGGCTGATACAGCAGCGTCTTCCACGCATCGACCGCCTCAGACGCCGCATCCGTCACCTGCGTTCCGTCCGGGTGGTAGTAGTGAATCCAGTCACCGAAGTGCTCCGCCTGGCTTATACCCTGCGCCATTCCCCAGCCGGAGCTGGCTCGCAGCGCCTTCTGGGGAAGATCGTCGTACCAGGCATGAACCACAAGCGGCAGGGCGGGTTGGCTCATCAGCAGGGTGTGCAGTGTGGTTGGCGGCACATCCGGGGAGAATGCCTCCGTCATGGTGGCTGTCACCGTGCTGCGATGCTTGAAGTTCTCAATGAACTGCGCGGCCGCGCCAAGGTTGTTCCTCACCTTGTGCGGCACGCTGGATTTGGCCGTGAGCCGCGTCACCAGCGTCTCCGCGGAGGCAGGCAGAGCCATCCCCATCTCAGGCACCACTCCAGGACCGAGATAGGGGATGGCTCTGCCTTCGCGGAAGGCCAGCACCATCGCGTTGAGCGCCTCCGCACTCAAGCCGGCATCTCCCCTTCTACAATCCGGCGCGCTTCCACGGTAATCGGCAGGGCGGTAGCGATATCCATCTCGGGCAACGCGAGCTGCCAACCGTTCGCCAGCGTCACCATGCCGCCCCACATCTCAGGCTTTTCCACCTCGATGATCGGCTCTTCAAGATCTTTCTTGGCGATGTATGCGGAAAGACTGCCCGCCTGGCTCCTGCGAATCATAACCTTCATTGCGCCTCCCTATTTCGGCTGCCACAGAGCCAACTCCGGCTCCATGCAGCCAATCACACGGTTGTTGGCAAACTCCGCCATGTAAATGATGGTCCCGGAATCGGTGTGCCTTCCAACCTGTACGATCTCTCCCACCTCACCCATGCCCACCAGCAGGGCATCCGCGGCGACGTCGGGATAAGAACCATCGTTGAAGAGGTCCTGCACGGCCTCCACACGCTGGCCCCATTCAAAGCGCGGCTTCTCTGCCTCCATCATGCGGTCCCTCCTGCTGTGCCGGTGCGGGCCCGCGCCAGTTCCTTGCGCTTCATGCCGACCCGGTACCCGCTGCCCAGAAACTCCACGCCGTAGATGTAAAACTGCTGCAGGAAGGTGCCGATCGTGACCACGTATCCCTCCTCGCCCTTTTTCACCAGCACTTCGCCGATCTCTTTGCCGGGAAAGGTGCCGTCGTTGCGCACCATGCGATTGCAGACCACCTTCTCGCCGTACTGAAACTCCGGCGGCCCATCAAGTTCCAGCCTGTCGTCTTCTGCCACCAGCTTTGGACTAGTCATGCGTCGTCCCTCCGCTTCGTACGGGATGCATCTGGATCACGGTACAGCCGCCACTTCCTCCATCGCGAACCACAGCTAGTCTCTCCTCGACCCGCTCGCGAACGATCGGATCCGCGTCTGTGCGCATCACATCAAGAGCGTCAAGGGGAACCCTGGCAACCACTTCGTAGCGAACCCGGATGGAGGGATGAAAGCGCAGCGGCAACAACTGCGCCGACGGCACGCGCTGAACCACCTCAAGGCATACCGAGGCGTCCGGATCGTGGATCAGCTCCACCAGCCACTCCGGGGAGATCCGCTGCGCCACAACGCGCCGCACCTCCGGGTCGGGATCGTCGATCATGCTCTTCAACTGCGGTACACCGATGCGCCGCGCCACTACCTGACGCACGAAGTAGTCCGGATCCGACATCATCGGCGTCAACTCTTCGCCTTCGAGATGGGAGGCCACACGAATCCTCACCTCGCGATGGGGATCGCTGCGGAGCCGCAGCAGAAAGCGATGCGGGAGACGCAGAGCGGCATTCCAGCGCACAGACTCGTCCTCGTCATCCAGCAAAGCGGTAAGCCGGAAGACATCAGCGTACTTGGCGGCCGCGGCACGCACTTCAAAGTAGGGATGGCTCAGAAACTCGTTGGCGAATCCAGGATTGCTCTTGAAGAACTCCTGGATGCGTGAGGGCGAACGGTCCTGTACGCAGACATGCTTCTTGCGGCAGCGATCCTCGCGGATCAACTCACGATGCACACAGCCTTCGCAACACAGCTTCTGGCCCTTCCAGTCCACGGCTTCATCGGCTTTGCGCGCCATAGCGGTTCCTCCTTTTCGCCTCAACGCCTTGCCAGCGAATCTATGGACACGAATGCCGGCGCAGAGCCACAAGCCTGCCCCGCCTGTCCCTGCACGGCCAACACGAATCCGGTGCTGGAGATACTCTCCTGAAAATCCACTGTGGCCTCGTTCATCAGTAATCGGCTCTCTGCATCGAGGATGATGCGCAGATCTTCGCAGAGCATCACCGTCTCCTCCGGAGCAGGCGCGGCGACCACATCAAACTCCACCGTGTACCCGGAACACCCTCCCGGCCTTGCCTTCAGCCGAAACCCGGCGTTCGCATCCGGTGTAAGCCGCATCATCCTGCGTATGAACTTCTGCGCTGCTGGGGTCAGTTTCATGCTTGATCCTCGAGGCCGGCGTCTCTACACCGCCGCATAGCGCGGTAGATCCTGGTTGATGATGCATGTTCCGGGAATCGGGCAGACCGAGACGCACTGCGGTTCTGCGAAAAAGCCTACGCACTCGGTGCACTTCGCGGGATCGATTACGGAGGCGAAGTCCTGTGAGGAGATTGCGTGATTCGGGCACTCGCATACGCATGCTCCGCAGGCGATGCAGGTTGTGTCTTTGATCTTGTAGGCCATTGTCTTTGCTTCCTCCGAAGTGTCTTTTTCTAAGTCTTTTCAGGCGATCAGCGCGCCTTGCCGGATGTCTGCGTCGCCCCGCTCGATATGCTTGATCTCACCGCTGCGCACGCGCGTCAGATACTCCCGGTAGTAAACGATCGCG
>JAJZDM010000120.1 GCA_021806005.1 Acidobacteriota bacterium
AGGCTGAAACGCTCTTCCAGGGGGTGGTTGGGGAGCACCAGCGCGGCGGACGATGGTCCATGGGGGCCCTCGCCATGTTCCTTCGTGTGGCTCTATCCAGCCGTCCGCAGATTTCCCCCCATAGTTGACACGATGAGATCTGTCATCTGAAGTTGACAGGTGATGGAGTTGATGAGATCCGGCGAGTTCGACCAATGGCTCCGGCAATTGCGCGATCGCCGCGCCGTGGCCCGGATCGCCGCTCGGCTTGATCGGCTGGCGGTTGGCAACCCCGGTGACGTGAAGGCCTTCGGGGAGGTCTGTCGGAGCTTCGCATCGAATAGAGCATTTCTCCTGTTGCTGGGTGGTTCGAAGAGGGCTTACAGTGACGCTCTCATTCCACCCCAGCAAGCAAGCCTGCCGGGGGCCCCGGGGTAGTTGGGAAAGCGCCCATGGAGGTCGGGGCGTCCGCCTACACCTACGCTGAAAATGCTACGTGGGCCCGGCTGTCGCGTCTACTTCCTGCAGCGCGGTCTCATCGTCGTTGCTCTGCTCTGCGGCGCCGATACATCAACGCAAGACAAGGACATCCAGCGGGCGAAAAAGATCGCGGAAGAGTGGAGAAACTGAATTATGTCCAAAGTCAACTTTTCAAGCTACGACAGCGCCGATTATCTGGAGACGGAGACGGAGATTGCCGAGTACCTGAATGCGGTACTGGCAGAGGCTCCCACCGATCCCGGCTATCTCACCCGAGCCCTGGGCGTTGTCGCTCGCGCGCGCAACATCAGCCAACTGGCGCGGGACACGGGCATGAGCAGAGAAGGCATCTACAAGGCGCTCTCCGGCGAGGGCAACCCGAGCTTTGCAACGGTGGCCAGGATAGCCCATGCGCTCGGCCTGCGGATTGCCATTCTGTCTGCCGGACCTGACGCCGCAGGCGTCCGGTAGAGTCGTTGCCGCGCGGCGGGCGGGTCCCCTGCGAAACCGTTCGGCGCGGCGCGGCCTGTCGCCAACCGCAGACACGCCCGCCGTGGCCCCCGCCTTCCTTCAGAAGAACGGCCATCGCCTCGAACCCGAGCCGCGTCAAGCGGTTACGGCCATGACAGCTTTGGCGGAGGGAAGCCTCTCGGAGGCTGACTTCGCTGCCTGGCAGCGTAGGTGCGTGGACGCGTAGGTGGCTGCGTAGGTGGCTGCGCAGGTGAATGCGCAGGTGAATGCGCAGGGAGATGCGCAGGGAGATGCGTCCGCTCCACTACGAGTGATCTCCTGGGGCGCCTGACCGCCCTGTAGATGAGAGGCTGCGTCGGGATGAGCGATAGGAAGGGCCGAGAGCCGAGGGGGATGTTATCATGATGATCCTATCGGTCATAATGATTGGAGATGTTATGGTGAACGAGGTGAATGCCGTCAGCTTCCGGCAGAATCTGGGCGAGATGCTCAATCAGGTTCAATACCGCAAGGACAGCATCCTGATTCAAAAGGACGGCAAGCCGGTGGCCGCGTTAGTGGATGCAGAGCTGTTTACCCGCATCCGGCGCATGCGGGACCGCTTCGACGCGCTGAGCAGCCGCCTGGCCGCGTCCTATGCGAACGTGCCCGTCGAGCTGGGGCAGGCCGAGATCGAGGCGGCGGTGGCCCAGGAACGCGCGCGCTGATGGCGGGTTTGCGGGTTGTGCTGGATACAAACGTCCTGGTATCCGGGTTGGCGTATCCGGAGAGCATTCCTGGCCGAATTGTGGGTCTCTGGCGCCAGGGCGCGCTGGATGTCGTGTTGTCGCGCTACATTCTCGACGAGACGGCCAGAGTGCTGCCGCGGCTCTCGCGTGTCCAACTCAACGGGAGCGAGATTCAGGATCTGGTGGACAGCTTCCTGTTTCTGGCGGACATCGTCGAACCCGGCTGCGAACAAGAGCCCGGCCTGCGGGATGCCGCGGATCAACAGGTTCTGGCCACCCTGAGAGTTTCGGGAGCACGTTACCTGATTACGGGGGATAAGGATCTGCTGGCGCTGGACAAGCAGTCTCCGATCGTGACGCCGGCTGAGTTCTGGGCTCGGCATGGCTGAGGGTCTGCCTGCCGTCCCGCCATCTCGAAAGAGACTGAGATGGGGGGCACGCAAATCCTTTCAAACAGGACTGCATGTCCGTGGGGCTGAGAGGCGGGAATCCGGCGCTGCGCGACGCCGCTTGGCGGATGCAAGCTGTTCAGCTATGCTGTATAGCAGGAGGGTGAGACCTTATGCCGGAAGATGCAGCCCGTGCCCGGGTTTTTATGAGCGGACGCAGCCAGCACGTCACCATCCCTGTGAACTTCCGCTTTCGCTCCTCGGAGGTCACCATTCGCCGCGATCCCGAGAGCGGGGATGTGATTCTGTCCGAGATTGTGCCCCTTCAAGAGGTCTTTGCGGCGCTGGACGCCGAGCCCTTCCCCGAGGGCTTTCTGAGCGAGGAGGACCGGGATCGCCGCCCGGCCCAATCCCGACCGGCGCTCGATGCCTTGCTGGACGATTGAAGATGAGCTGCTGACGATTGAGACCCTATGGCGACGACCTACCTGATCGACACAAATACCTTCAGCTATATCGCCAAAGGAACCTCGCCGGCAGCGCGGAACCAGCTTCAGCGTCTGTCGCAGGATCGCAACGTAAGGCTCTGCATCTCGGTGATGACCGAGGCGGAGGTGCGCTTCGGAATGGCCAAACGGGAGCTGTCACGATCCCGGCGCTCTGCCGTGGAGAGCCTGCTGGCGCACCTTCAGATTCTGCCGTGGGGGTCGGGAGAGGCGGCGGCCTACGCGGTGACACGCGCCAGGCTCGAAGCCAGGGGAGTTACGGTCGAGTCGATGGATCTGCTGATTGCTGCGCAGGCCATAGCCGCTGGGGCCACACTGGTTACGCGGGACGGGATCTTTGCTTACGTCGATGATCTCCCCGCCACGGAGAACTGGGCAACGGATCTTCCTTGAACCTTCGCTGGTCGCGGTGATTGAACTGCGCGTGGCCTGCGAGTGGGTCAGCCAAAGGCTGCTGCCGTGCCATCCGCCATCTCGAAGAGACCCAGATGGGGAGCACCTACAGGAGTAGAAGGTTGTGCCATCCCACATCTCTAAGAAACCGAGATGGGAGGCACCCAATGTCTCGGCTCCAGTCATATGGACAACTTCTTGAAGCCACATCGGTGGTCGATGCTTTCAAATGGGAGCGCAGGTCGATAGGGCCGAGAGATGGGTGGCCGGGGTCCGGCTCCCGTGCCTGGGGTGCCATGGCGTGATGCTATGCTGGAGCCAGATCGGTGTATAAACACCAACACACCGAGGTACAGGAGGGTGCGCCGTGGATACCGTGCGTTGGAATATCGCTGTTTCGCCGGAGACCGATCAGTCCGTGCGGATGTTTCTGGCGGCTCAGGGCGGCGGCCGCAAGGGCAGTCTCTCTCACTTTATTGAGGAGGCCGCGCGAGCGTATCTGTTTGAGCGTGCCGCTGAACAGGCGAAGGCCGCCGCGGCCGGGATGAGCGAGCCGGAGCTGACTGAGTTGATCGATGAAGCCGTCGAGTGGGCGCGAAGACGCGGATGAGAGTTGTTCTGGATACGAATGTTCTGCTCGCAGCGCTGATCTCGCCCTATGGACTGCCGGAGACGATCTATCGCGCCTGGCTTGCGAGGCGGTTCCTGCTGGTGACCTCCACGACGCAGCTTGACGAGATCCGGCGCGCCAGCCGCTACCCAAAGCTCAAGGCGATTCTTCCTCCGCATCGGGCCGGCACTTTGGTGAACCAGATGCAGCGTGCCGTGGTGCTGCAGGATCTCCCGGCCTTGCCGGAGGGCATGGCAACGGATGATCCCGACGACGCTTTCCTGCTGGCCATGGCGCTTGCCGGTGAGGCGGAGTTCCTGGTGACCGGGGATCGTCGCGCCGGAGTTCTGGAACGGGGCAGCGTTGGCCGGGCGCGCATCCTCCTGCCTGCGGCGTTCTGCGCCCAGGTACTTTAGGGTTAGCCATCCCACATCTGGAAGGGGCTGAGATGGGAGGCGCCCGATGCGCCAGTTCGAGGCGGATCTTTAGATTCCTTTTGCGAATATTCCATTTATCTACGATTATTTCGTTTATAGTATGGCAGTGAGGTGAAGGTTTTGTCCGCTGCTGCTTCTCCCGTTGCGCTGATTCCCTCCGAGGACGACGTCAAGCTTGCGAAAGAGGCCAAGAGGATTCTGGCGCCTCGGCTCAAAACGCACCGTCCGCTCGACCTGCGGTCGGAGGAGTCCTCCATCAGGATTCCGGCCGCGGCGGAGCACCTGCTGGTGCAGATCCTGGACGAGATGAGCCGCGGGAACGCCGTGAAGCTGATTCCGATCCATGCGGAGCTGACGACCCAGGAGGCCGCCGACCTGCTGCACATCTCCCGGCCAACACTGATTCGTTTGCTCAAGGAAGGCAAGATTGAGTTTCACAAGGTGGGGACGCATCGGCGTGTTCCCTTCAAGAGCGCGATGGCGTTCAAACGCAGGATCGACGCAGAGCGCCGGGAGGCGCTGGCCGAGTTGGCCGCCTACGATCAGGAGCTGGGAATCTGACGATGCCGGCGCTGGTTGCCTTCCTGGATGCGAATGTTCTTTATCCATCCGCGTTGCGGAGCTTTCTGCTGCACCTTGCGCTCGCGGATCTCTACCGGGCCAGGTGGTCGAACGCCGTTCACGAGGAGTGGATCTCCAACCTGCTCAGGAACAGGCCGGACCTGACGCGGGAGAGATTGGAGCGGACCCGCAGGTTGATGGACAAGGCAACGCTCGATTCGCTGGTCGAGGACTATGAGGCTCTGATTCCGGGCCTACACCTGCCCGATGAAGACGATCGCCATATCCTCGCCGCCGCCATTGTTGGCGGGGCACAGGTAATCGTCACGAAGAATCTGAAGGATTTTCCTGCTGCGGCGCTTCGGCCGCACAGGCTGGAAGCACAACACCCGGACAAGTTCGTTCAAAATCTGATAGAGCGATCTCCCGATCTCGTCCTGCAAGCTGCGGAGACCCACCGCCAGACCCTCAAGAACCCACCGCAGACGGTTGCTGAATACCTGGTATCGCTGGAGGCCCAGGGTCTGCCAGGTGCGGCGGCTGCGCTGCGGCTGGTCTATTCCTCTGCCGTCTGACCGTTGGGGGCTCACACTGGAGGCAGCCGGCTCCTTGTAGCATCTGCCGTGCGGTTGGGTGCCCACGTGGGGGCTGGCGCCATCCCCCATCTGGAAAGAGCCGAGATGCGGGAAGATCGAGGGCGCGCTATTCCGTGGCTTTTTGGGAGAGTTCGGCCAGCGCCGAGTCCAACGTCGCGGCCAACGTCGCGTCCAGCGCCACAGGCCAGGGAGCCAGGCGGAGGCCGAAGCGCTCTGCAAGCAGAGCGTTGGAGAGCACGGAGTTCTGCGGGCGTCTGGCCGGCGTGGGGTACTGGCTGGAGGGGATGGGAACAAGCTCGGGGATGGGTTGATGCAGAAGCTGCGCGGCGCGCTGAAAGATCGCCTGGGCGAAGCCGTACCAGGTTGTGGAGCCCGCGCAGGTCATGTGGTAGAGCCCGGCCCAGTCTTCCGGAGGGCCGAACTGGCCGGCCAGGATGCCGGAGACGATGGAATGCGTGGCCTGCGCCAGCTCACTGGCGGTGGTGGGGGCTCCCAACTGATCGTCCACGATGGAGAGCCGGTCGCGCTCGCGGCCCAGACGCAGCATGGTGAGTAGAAAGTTCTTGCCGTGCGGGGCGTAGACCCAACTGGTGCGGAAGATGAGAGAACGGCCGCCCACGGCGCGGATGGCCTCTTCGCCGGCCAGCTTGGTCGCTCCGTAGACGCTGAGCGGGTGGGGTGTGTCGGTCTCGGTCCAGGGGCCCTGCTTGTTGCCATCGAAGACGTAATCGGTGGAGTAGTGCACCAGCAGCGCGTTCAGGCGCAGAGCCTCTTCGGCCAGCACGCGGGGAGCGTGGCCGTTGATGGCCATCGCCAGATCGGGCTCGGTCTCGGCGCGATCCACGGCGGTGTAGGCGGAGGCGTTGAGGATCACCTGCGGGGAGGCGCGGCGCACGACGTCGCGAATCTGTTGCTCGGCAGAGAGGTCCAGACCGTGACGGTCCAGAGCGGCTACTTCCGCGTGACCGGCGAAGCTGCGCTGCAGCTCCACGCCGAGCTGCCCGGCTGCGCCCAGGATGAGCACCCGCGGCTGCTGCGGCGAGCCGGGCGCTGAGGCTGGGCTGCTGGGCGCTGAGGCCGGGCGGTTGGGTTGAGGGGCGTGGGTGCTCACGCGAAGATCTCCGCATCGCGGAGGAGCGCACCCTGGCGATCCTTGGCGGAGATGATGAGCGCGGCGGGCGAGACGGGCCAGGGGATGGAGAGATCGGGGTCGTTCCAGAGGATGGTGCGCTCGCCGGCGGCGGAGTAGTAGTCGGTGACCTTGTAGGCAAAGCCGACTGACTCGGTGAGGGCAAGGAAGCCGTGGCCGAAGCCCTCGGGGATCCAGAGCATCCGGGCGTTGTCCTCACTGAGCTCGACGGCCACGTGCTGCCCGAAGCTGGGCGAGCTGCGGCGCAGATCCACGGCCACGTCCAGGACGGCGCCGCGGGTGACGCGGACCAGCTTGCCCTGGGGCTGGAGGACCTGGTAGTGGATGCCGCGCAGGACGTGCTGGCGGGAGATGGAGAAGTTGTCCTGTACGAAGTTGGAGGGCAGACCGGCGGCGGCCATCTGGCGCTGGTTCCAGGTTTCGAGAAAGGCTCCGCGGTCGTCGCGGTAGATGGTTGGGGTCAGGATGAGAACGCCGGGGAGGGATGTTTCCGTAATGGTCATATTCAGGACAGGTCGGCCGGGAAGTAGGGCTCGTTGAGCAGGTTCAGGAGGTACTGGCCGTAGCCGCTCTTGCGGATGGGCTGGGCGAGAGACTCCAACTGCGTGGCGCTGATGTAGCCCAGACGGTAGGCGACCTCCTCCGGGCAGGCGATCTTGAGACCCTGGCGGCGTTCGACGGTCTGGATGAAGAGCCCGGCCTCGAAGAGCGAGTCGTGGGTGCCGGTGTCCAGCCAGGCCATGCCGCGGCCCATGATCTGCACGTTGAGCTTGCCCGCTTCGAGGTAGCGGCGATTGAGGTCGGTGATCTCCAGCTCGCCGCGGGGCGAGGGCTGGAGCGACTCTGCCAGTTCGACCACCTGCTGATCGTAGAAGTAGAGGCCGGTGACGGCGTAGTGGGACTTGGGCTGGGCCGGCTTCTCTTCCAGGCTGATGGCGCGACCGGCGGCATCGAACTCTACCACGCCGTAGCGCTCCGGGTCAGTGACCGAGTAGGCGAAGACGGTGGCGCCGTCCTGCAGGGCCGCGGCGCGCTGGAGCTGCCTGGAGAAGGACTGGCCGTAGAAGATGTTGTCGCCAAGGATGAGGGCGCTGGAGTCTCCGGCGAGGAAGTTCTTGCCGATGAGGAAGGCCTGGGCCAGGCCGTCGGGGCTGGGCTGCACGGCGTATTGAAGGCGGATGCCCCACTGGTGGCCATCGCCGAGCAGCTCCGAGAAGCGCTGCGTGTCCTGAGGCGTGGAGATGATGAGGATCTCCCGCAGACCGGCGAGCATCAGGGTGCTGAGCGGGTAGTAGATCATCGGCTTGTCATAGACCGGCAGCAGTTGCTTGGAGACAACGTGGGTGACGGGGTAGAGGCGGGTGCCGGAGCCTCCGGCGAGGATGATTCCCTTCATTGTGCGAGCCGCTCCGAGTAGTTCTGCTCGATCCACTTCAGATAGTCGCCGGAGCGGATCTGCTCCACCCAGTCAAGGTGGTCGAGGTACCAGCGTACCGTGTGCCGCAGGCCGCTCTCAAACGGCTGGGCGGGGGTCCAGCCAAGTTCGCGGGCGATTCTGGAGGTGTCGATGGCGTAGCGCTGATCGTGGCCGGGGCGATCCTTGACGAAGGTGATCAGCCGCCGGCGGGAGCCCTGGGCGGCGTCGGGCTGCAGTTCATCCAGCAGGTCACAGATGGTTGTGACGACGTCAAGGTTCCTGCGTTCGCTGCTTCCACCGATGTTGTAGGTCTCACCGGGTTGGCCGCGTTCGAGCACGGCGCGGATCGCCGAGCAGTGATCCTCCACAAAGAGCCAGTCGCGCACGTTGCTGCCGTCTCCGTAGACCGGCAGGGACTTGCCTTCCAGCGCATGCAGGATCATCAGCGGGATGAGCTTCTCCGGGAACTGGAAGGGGCCGTAGTTGTTGGAGCAGTTGGTGGTGAGCGTGGGCAGACCGAAGGTGTGATGATAGGCGCGGACCAGATGATCGGAGGCCGCCTTGGAGGCCGAGTAGGGGCTGTTGGGGGCGTAGGCGGTGGTCTCAGAGAAGGCGGGGTCGTCGGGGCCGAGTGATCCGTAGACCTCATCGGTAGAGACGTGGAGGAAGCGGAAGGCTGCGCGATCGGCTTCGCTGAGCTGCTGCCAGTAGGCTTTGGTCTGCTCCAACAGGGTGAAGGTGCCCTGGATGTTGGTGCGGAGGAAGGCATCGGGAGCGACGATGGAGCGGTCCACGTGGCTCTCGGCGGCGAAGTGGACGATGGCCCGCGGGCGGTGCTCGGCCAGCAGGGCGGCGATGCGGTCGGCATCGCAGATATCGGCGCGTACGAGCAGGTGGCGGGCGTCGGCCTCGATCGCGGCGAGGTTGGCGGGATTTCCGGCGTAGGTGAGCAGGTCCACGTTGAGCAGCGGCGTGCCCACCGTCTCCATCCATTGGAGGACGAAGTTTGAGCCGATGAATCCGGCCCCACCCGTGACGAGAACGGTGTCAGTAAAGTTCATAGAAGACTGCGAATCGATGTTTTGGAACCAGGAATCAGGGATCTGGAATCTTTTGAGTGTTGGAATTTTCTCATCCGGCGGGACTTATCGATGAGAATCGCCGCGGAGCCTGCTGCTGACTCGTTGCGAGGATATCACAGGCGCTGTCCGCGGCTGGAGGATCCGCGCCGGCTTCGGCAGCGCATCGCGCGGAGGGTTACTTCCCGATGCAGAAGGTGGAGAAGATGCGCTCCAGGATATCGTCCGGGGTGGTGGTTCCGGTAAGCGCATCCAGCGCCGCCAGGGCGCGGTGCAGGTCCATGAGGATCAACTCGTGGGGCAGTCCACCGGCGTTGGCTGCTTTGGCTTCGGCGAGCGCTGCGAGCGCGGCGCGGACCGCCTCGTGCTGGCGCAGGGTATTGAGCGCTCCCGCCTCAGCCAGTCCTCCGCCGACGCCAAGCTGCTGCAGGATGGCGGCGCGCAGCGTCTCGATTCCTTCGCCGGTGACGGCGCTGGTGCAGATCCCGTGTGCCGGCGGCGTAGCGTGGGCGGGGAGCAGATCGACCTTGTTCTGCACCACCAGATGCGGCCGGGCCAGCGGTTGCGCAGGGGACCCCGCCAGGGGCGTACCTGCGGGCTCGTCCACGTGTGCGCCGAATGCGGCGGCGATCTCGCGCTCGCCCAAGGTCCATCCCTGGGTGACGTCGTGGATCAGCAGCACCAGGTCGGCGTCGGCCATGGCCTCTCGGGAGCGCAGAATCCCCTGTTGCTCGGCGAGGTCGAGCCCGGATGTCTCTGTTGGGTGCGTGCCTCCGCGCACCCCTGCGGTATCGATGAGGCGCAGCGGAACCCCGCCCAGCGCCAGCGACTCCTCGACGGTGTCCCGGGTGGTTCCGGGGAGCGGGGTCACGATCGCGCGTTCGCGCTCCAGCAGGCGATTGAACAGGGAGCTCTTGCCTGCGTTGGGTGGCCCGATCAGGGCGATCGCTGCGCCATTGCGCAGGAGTTGCCCGTGGCGAAAGCTCCTCTCCAGCTCCAGCAGCGGCTGTTCGACGCTGGAGATACCGGTTTGAATCTGCGCGGGAGGGACCGTCTCCACATCGTCCAGCTCGCCGGAGGCAAAGTCCATCCCGGCCTCGAGCAGGGCGATGAGGTGCAGCAGATCCCCCTTGGGCGGCGTCACCCGGTGGGCGATCGCGCCGCCCATCTGCTGCGCGGCGATCCGGGCCTGGTCCAGCGTCTGCGCGGCGATCAGGTCGTGCACCGCCTCGGCCTGGGTCAGGTCCATCTTTCCGGCCAGAAAAGCCCGCCGGGTAAACTCCCCGGGCTCTGCCAGGCGCACGGAGGCTCCCAGGGCCGCACCGGCATCGAGGGCTCCGCGGAGCAGCGCGGAGAGCACCACGGGTGAGCCGTGCGCGGCGATCTCCACGACGGTGTCTCCGGTGTAGGAGTGGGGCGCGCGGAAGACGGTCACCATGGCGTCGTCGAGGGTTTGAGTGGCCTGGCCTTCGGTTGCCACAGGCGGGAGGCCGGGAGTGGCGCGTCCTGCGCCCTGCCGATCGATGACCCTGGCCCGCTGTACCCGCGCGTGCTCCAGGGGGCGGGAGACCTGCAACAGCCGCTCGGCGACGGTGAGCGCCTCTGGCCCCGAGAGCCGCACGATCCCGATGCCACCCCTTCCCGGGGGCGTCGAGATCGCCACAATCGTATCCGCCACAACGCCCGGCCGGTGTCTCTCCATCTTCCTGTGCACCTCCATCATTCTCAATTGTCATCCCGGAGAGCAAGGATTGGGGGCAGCCTAAGGATGGAGGAGGGTGCACGCGGAGGCGAAGCCGATTCCGGCTCCGGCGACTGGTCGGGCTGCCGACTCCAGCTAACCCTCGCCTACGGCCTCCAGATCGGTGCGGGAGCGGCTCTCCTGCAGGCGTGGCGTGGTCTGAAGTTGGACGCCTCTTTCATGCTGAACCCGAGTGTTTCGGCTGGAAGCAGCCTCAAGATGCCAGCAACCTGGAGAGGGGTGGGTGGGGATTCGGCAGAGGATGGGGCTCACAGCCGCAGGCGATACGGTTTTCCGTAGGCCGAGTCCCGGATTCGCGAAGATTTCATAGATTTCAGCCATGCGGGGTCATAGCGCGGTTGCTTTATCGGACGCTAACGCTTGGGAAAGAGGGTGGTTGCTGAGTATTTACAGATTTCCCCGTTGTGGATACCTGCGTGCAGCTACAAAGCTCAGCCTGCTATTTTACCGTCGCTACGATATTTCTTCTTACTCTGATTTCGATGTAGTGATGGTCGC
>JAJZDM010000121.1 GCA_021806005.1 Acidobacteriota bacterium
GCCTCGATGGTCCACGCCGCGGGGCTGAGGACCGGGCTGTACACCTCGCCGCACCTGCTGCGGGTGAATGAGCGGATCCGGACGTCGCACTCTGACGGCTCCCCGCGGTTCAACCCGCCAGGAGCGCCTACCGACGTGGTAGGCGGTCTGGTGGAGATTCCGGACGCCGACTTCGGCCGTCTCTACACGATCGTCGATGCGGCGACCGAGCGCCTGATCGCCGCCGGAGAGTTGCCCCACTACCCGAGTTACTTTGAGCTCATGACGGCGATCGCCTTTACCTGGTTTGCCGAGCAGTGGATAGAGCTTGCGGTGCTGGAGGTCGGGCTGGGCGGGCGGCTGGATGCCACCAACTCCGTGGAACCCATCGTCAGCGTGATCACCGACATCGGGATCGACCACACCGAGTACCTTGGCAACACCATTGGCCTGATTGCGGGCGAGAAGGCTGGAATCCTGCGTCCCCACGGCGTTCTGGTGACGCTGGCGCAGCATCCGGAGGCCAACGCCGCCATCGGTGAGGCGGCCATGCGGCTGGAGGTCCGCGGCGTGGATGCGGCGCGCTGTCTTCCTCCAGCCCGGCAGCAGACGGGCGTTGTGGCTTCTGCGTCCCCGGCGAAGGGGCAGGCTCACCTGGAACCCGGTTCGCCCCTGGGACGCAACACCTATGATCTAGTCCTGGAGGGGACGGTGCTGCACGTCGATTCCCCGCTCTCCGGGCAGCATCAGCAACGCAACATCGCCCTGGCCATCGCCACCGCGCTGGAGTTGCGCAGCAACCACCAACTTCTGGATGGGAGGCCGTTTGCGATCTCCAATGCGGCCATGGAAGAGGGGCTGCGCCAGACCCGCTGGCCGGGCCGGCTGGAGTGGATGGGCGGCCGTGCCGGGCACGCGCCGCTGCTGCTGGATGTGGCGCATAATCCGGCCGGAGCCTGGACGCTGCGCGCAGCGCTGGCTCATTTGCCGGAAGAGTTGCCGCGCACGCTGATCTTCGGCTGCCTGGCGGATAAGCAGGTGGATGAGATCGAGCAGGTGCTGCTGCCACTGTTCGACTCGACCTCGGGCGATCTGGCGCGGCGGGGCGATCAGGTGATTCTCGCCCCCATCGCGCATCCGCGCGCCGCGACGGTCGCCGAGTTGGCCGCAGCCGCGGGGCGATTGAGTGTTCCGGTCTACGCTGCCGGCAGTGTGGCCGAGGCGCTGCAGCATGCCTGGGCGGTGACGCCGCCCGAGGGGGTTATCGTGGCCACCGGGTCAGTGTTTCTGGTGGGAGAGATTCGGACCCTGGCGCTGGAAGAGACCAAGCGGGGATGAACGGGAGCGGGGAGGGGATCTGTGGTGAACTCTCATGAACCCCGCCGCGTTAGCATGAGGTGAGATGCCAGCAACCGACCAGAACCTGAAGAACGAAGCGGTGACGATGCCCGCCGGGAGCCCCGAGCCCCCACCCCGGCGGCCGGTCTCGTGGGGGTGGCGCTGGGCCAACTATCTGATCATTATTCCGCTCTTCGTTCTGTCCACGGCAGCGTTCGGCTCGATCTCGCTGCTGTGTGGCGTGTGGGACAAGAGTGGCCGCCAGCAGCACGCCATCGCCAGCCTGTGGGCGCGGTCTCTGCTGCGGATTGCCCTGTCACCGGTAGCTGTAGAGCACGGCGAGCGGCTGCCGGCGGGAGCCGCCGTCTATGCCTGCAATCATCTGAGCTACTACGACACACCGGTGCTGTTTGGCCGACTGCCGTTTCAGTTCCGGATCCTGGCCAAGGCCGGGCTGTGGAAGGTTCCCTTTATTGGCTGGTATCTGAACCGCTCCGGGCAGGTGCCGATCGACCAGAGCTCAGCGCGCGCGGGGGTGGTGAGCTTGGCCCACGGCGCGCGCACGCTGCAGGCAGGTATGCCGCTGGTGATCTTTCCCGAGGGTGGCCGCGCCGCCAACGGGGAGGTGCAGGCGATGGCTGCCGGGGCCGCGTGGATGGCCATCAAGGCGCAGGTGCCGCTGGTGCCGCTGACGCTGGTGGGCACCTACGAGCTGTTGCCGATCCACGTCTATGCGCTGAGACCGCGACCGCTGAAGCTGATCGTCGGTGAGCCGATCTCGACCGCGGGCATGAGCACGCGCCAGGCCGAAGAGCTGACGGCACGGTTGCATGCGGTGATCCACGAGACCTACGTGGCGGAACAGGGCTGAGAGGAGACTCACTCCAGTGATTGCGCATCTTCGTGGACAGATTTTGAGCAAGACGCCGAATGCGGTGGTGATCGAGTGCGGCGGTGTGGGCTACGAGCTGGCGATCTCCGTGGCCACCTACACCGAGCTGGGAGAGCCCGGTGCGCAGGCCAGCATGCACGTGCACACCCATGTGCGGGAGGATGCGCTGCTGCTCTTTGGCTTTGCGGAGTTGACCGAGAAGAGGCTCTTCGAAAAGCTGCTGGCCGTCTCCGGGATCGGGCCGAAGCTGGCGATTACGGTGTTGAGCGGGATCTCCGCCGAGCGGCTGGCGGCCGCCATCCGTGGCGGGGATCACGCCACGCTGACGCGAATCCCCGGCATCGGCAAGAAGACGGCGGAGCGGGTGGTGCTGGAGCTGAAGGACAAGCTCGACGACGTCGCGGCCTTTGCTGCGGGGGGCGTGGCGGCTGTGCCGACGCTGGGGGCGCTGGAGGAGGATGTGCTGAGCGCTCTGATGAACCTTGGTTATCCGCGTCAGGTGGCGCAGAAGGCGGTGCAGACCGCGGCGAAGGATGTTGCGGCAGGCACAGACTTCGAGCATCTGTTCCGCGCGGCGATGTCGGCCGTCCGCTGAAGGGAGCACTGCGGAGAGCGTAGGCTGCCTCGCATGCTGGGTCAAGCTGCCCGGAGGGAGGCGCAGATTTCGAAGAACCAGGCGGGCATGGGAGATTCCAGATCCCAGTAGATGCTCATGGGACGGCTCCCGGTGTGGGAGACGTAGCGCAGGGGTCCCAGAAAGACGAACGCATCGGTCTTTCTGGGCCGGACGAAGAGCAGAAACCGCGCCCCGTTGCGTGCCTGCTGGATGTATCGCTGGCCAGTCTCGGAGTGCTCGGCGGTGATGCTCTGGGACTGCCAGTGAAAGCGGGTGGGACTAACTGCGAAGTCTTCATAGCGCGTGGTGGGTGAGAAGGCCTTGTCGGACTTGTCGAGGGTGACGAAGAAGATCTCCGTGTTCAGGGATTCGATCCACAGGCGTCCGGTCTGGGTGTGGCGTCTTCCAACCATCTCTGCCAGCCCCAACCCGATCAAGATTTCGTCGCGCGTGTACTGGCGATACAGGAAGAGCGGTGAATCCGGAAGCAGCGGATCTTCTTCGCAGTGCAACTTCAGCGAGTCGAGAAGCGCCGTGCAGAGTTCGCTGAACTCGTCTCTTGCGGGTCGGCTCTGCTGCAGCCATGAGAGCCCGGCATCCCAGCCGACGCCGGATTGTTTTGCCTCTTCGGAAAGCAGGCGGAAGGTGAGCATTTGAACCATCCGCTGCTCCAGCGAAGAGAGCACGGTTTCCGGCAGCCCGTCGTCTTGCAGGAGTTTTAAGTAGAGGTGGAGACGCCGGGTGGAGTCGAGATGCAGCAGGCGCTTGAAGCCCTTTGTCAGCGGAAGGTCGGCCTCCCGCAACGGCGGTTCAAGCAGAGCGGCGTCCCCGAGCAGCGCGTACCATCCGCCGATGGCCGGCTTGTAGATATCGGAGAGTTCGTAGCCGGTTTCAGTCAGGTACTCAGTCAACGTGGGGCGGCGTCCAAGTTGAAGGGAGAGCGCGCGCAACTCTTCCACCATCCGCGCACGGTGGGCCTGCAACCTTGCCTTGAGGTTCTCCAGAACGGTCTTCCTGGACTCCTTATCGAGACGGAAGTAGCAGTTGCCCGGAAGACGGGTGATGCCAGTCTCGATCTGGCCGATGACCTGTTGACGTGTGCCGCCAAAGAGGGCTTGGAAGCGCTGGTCAAATCGAAACTCCCTCCTCTGATTGCCGATGAAGTCCAGGACAAGGCAGGTGGTCTTGCCGGTGTCCAGACGCAGGCCGCGTCCCAACTGCTGGAGAAAGACGGTGGAGCTCTCCGTGGGCCGCAAGAAGAGAACACAGTCGACCTCGGGAATGTCGATGCCCTCGTTGAACAGGTCCACCGTAAAGAGAATGTTGATGTCCCGGTGGCGCAGACGGGTGATTGCCTGGGAGCGGTTCAAGCCGTTGGACTCACTGGTGAGGGCCTCGGCGCGAATGCCGGCGCGGCGAAAGGCCTCCGCCATGAACTCCGCGTGGTGGATGCTGACGCAGAAGGCCAGGGCGCGCGCCTGCTCCCAGTTTCCGTAAAACTCAGAGAACTGCTCGATGATCAGGCTGGCGCGACGCGTGTTTCCAAGATATTGGCGTTCAAGGTCGGCGATGGCATAGGAACCTCGCGTCCAGGAGAGATTCGATAGATCGGTTCCATCGTGTACCCCGTAATAGTCAAACGGGACGAGGTACTGGCGCTCAATGGCATGCCACAGACGCATCTCGTCGGCGATGCGGTTGTCGAACCAGGGCAGGATACTCTCTCCGTCCATGCGCTCGGGCGTGGCGGTGAGGCCGAGCAGGATCCGCGGGCGCAGGGACTTGATGATCTCTCGATAGCTCTCCGCGGGGACGTGGTGAGCCTCATCCAAGACGACGTACTGCCAGTACTCGGGTCCCATGGATGCGAGCAGACCGCGGCTGCGAAAGCTCTGAATGGTCGCAAAGAGGTGGTCGTAACTGGCCGGTTCATCTCCTCCGCTCAGCAGATCCCCGAAGGACTCGTCCCGCAGTACGTGTCGAAACCGGTCGCGGGACTGGCGAAGGATTTCCTCCCGGTGGGCCAGAAAGAGCAATCGTGGTCTGTGTCCGGAGCAGGGCTGGCGCGCATAGTCAAAGGCGGCGAGCAGCGTCTTCCCGGTGCCGGTGGGGGCTACGACGAGGTTTCGGGAGTGATGCTTGTCGATACGTTCAGCTTCGAGCTGGTCGAGCGTCGCCTGCTGGTAGGGGTGCGGGCGGAGATCAAAGAATAACGGCTGCGCGGAGTCGCGGCTGCCGGGCCCGTGCCGCGCGGCGTCGAGGGACTGTTTGACGCGTGCACAGAGTTCTTGATCGTCGGGACGAAAGGTCTGAAATTCCTGGTCGCACCAGAGAGTATTAAAGGCCCCTTGGAAGCGCTCAACGATATGCGGAGCTTCCACTTCACTGAGCTTCACCGTCCACTCGATTCCGTCCTCGAGCGCTGGGCCGGAGAGGTTGGCGGAGCCAACGTAGATGCTGCTGAAGCCGTTGTCGCGTTGAAAGAGCCAGGACTTTGCATGGAGACGTCGGCGTCGTCCGTCCAGGGAGATCTTCAGCTCCACGTTGGGCAGGCGGGCGATCTCCTCGATGGCTTTGAAGTCGGTGGCACCGATGTAGGTGGTGGTGAGCAGGCGAATGGGAGCGTTCCTGGCCGTCAGTTCCTGGAAGGAGTGCTTGAGGCGCTGCCAACCGCGCCACTGGATGAAGCTGACCACCATGAAGACGCGATCGGCCGTCGCCATCTCGCGCTCCAGTTCGAACCCGAGGCGAGGTTCGTCCTTTGCGTTCATGAGCAGGTTGCTGATGCTCAAGGGGGTAGTGGGCGGCTGTGGAGCGCTCGGTCCGCGATAGATGGCGCGAAGAAGCTGGCCGGGGAGGGTGACTGGATCCGGCTCGATCGCTTCGTCTGGCGAGTGGAGGTGCGTCAGCAAGGAGTTGGCCAGCTCAATCTGCCGCTGGCCGCGGTCTTCGGCAGGCAGGGCGCGCAGAGCGGACTTGATCTGTCGCGCCAGATGGCGAGCGAGGTAGTCAGGGTGGTCGGCGTCCTCGAGGGCTTCGACCAGAGATTCCACGCCGGATTCAGGCTGCTGCGGGAGGGCGCTGCGCACCTGCCGCGTGATCAGTTGGTCGTACAGGCCCACCTTCAGTTCACTCATTGCGCAGATGCTCCGAGAACGCCATGATCTCATACCGGGCCGGGCGCAAAAGTGATGCGGCGGAGTGGGTGAGTGCGGAGGCGGAGACGCTGCGAAGGTGGTTTCCCGCGGAGGCGCAGGGTCTTTGGAGAAGGTTTGGTTGGGGTTGTTTCAGGCTCTGCGGCGGTAGCGCACTGCGAACTCGTAGCCGGGGTTGGGGGGAAAGAGGTCGGCGACCAGGCGCAGCCGCTCAGCCAGCGCTGAGGGTTGCAGGAGCGGATACTCGCGTTCGCGCAGTTCGCTGTAGTCGATGTCCAGCGCCAGGGAGAGCAGGTAGATGGCCAGAGCGTCCGAGAAGGCGGCTTCGAGGTACAGGCCACGCTCCTGTTCGCGAAGGTTCGCGGGGCCGATAGATGAAGTTTGCTCTGATGGGGCGTCTTGAGAGGAAGGGTTTGAGGGCGCTGCCTCCTGGGTGCGGGCAAAGGCGCGCTCCCGTGCAGGAGAGTTGGAGGCGGTGAAGGAGCGGGAGCCTGCGGAAGAGCCTAAAGCAGCGCGTGTGCGCCGGGAGACGGACTGCATAGACTCCGGCGGAGCGTTGGCCGGCCGTCCGAAGGCGAGGTTGCGCATCTCCCAGGCATCGATGCTGGTCTCGCCGCGGACGCCGCGCAGCGCCTGCTGCCAGACGGGTTCGGAGAAGGAAGGAGGCACTCCCGCCTGGTCCACAAAGGCGTGAGCCACATTGATGAAGAACTCAAAGCTGAGGGCAAAGCGGTCGCCCATCAAGCGCGTGGAGATGAAGATGCCGCGCCGGCCCTGATCCAGATCGACGTTGCGATGGCAGATGGCTGCGTCAGAGAACTCCTCACTGTAGGCGCTGGCGACCATGGCCGGCGGCAGGGCCGAGGTTGGTGGTGCAGCAGACACTGTGCCGGCGGAGTGGGATCCGGGCTGCGTGGCGGTCTCTGCACCCTCACCCTCGGCGGTGAGTTCACGCATGGCCAGAGGGACAAAGTAGTAGGTATTGGCCTTGAGCGCCTCGGTGATCGCGATGGGAACGGCTTGCAGCATGCGATCCAGATCGAGATCGGCCAGGCCAGTTTCACCGAATGTGGCGAAGCGAACCCCGTTGGGTGATTGGCGGACCTCAGTATCGCGTGCAATCTGCGCGGCGTTGACCAGGCGCGCGGGGCGTACAAACTGGGTGACCCGGCCGTTATGTACACTCTCTGTCACAGGCTTATTCTAAATGACGATGTCTACTGCACACGATGTCGAGCGCGCACGCCGGGAGGGCCAGTTGCTGGGCATTCCTCTAGGGGAACTGGGTTGGTTTCAGTCGCTGCTGATGGGCGTTGCGGCGGGGATGGGGACCTTCTTCCTGTCCACGTTCGTGGCCATCATGGCGATGCTCGCCTACCGAATGGCGACGGGAAGACATCCAGACTTCAGCCTGACCTATCGCTGGGTGGGTCTTCCGATGGGGGCGGTGGTGATGCTTGCCTCGCTGGGCTTCCTGGGCGCACAGTGGGCGCGGCGCACGGTTCGCAAGCTGGGCAAGAGGTAAGGCAGCTCCAACAGACGAGGAACAAGATCCAGAAGGGAGTTGCTCGGCTACCATCGGAGCATGGCGACCCACTTTTCTCCCCAGGCGATGACCTTCCTGCGCGGTCTGGCCCGTAACAATCAGCGTGATTGGTTTGAGGCGCGGCGGAGTGTCTACGAAGAGGCCGTGAAGGCTCCGATGCTGGCCTTGATCGAGGAGATCAATACTGCCCTGCGTCCGTTGGCCCCCGAACATGTGCGTCCGGCGCACAAGATCATGATGCGGATCTACCGCGACACGCGGTTCAGCAAGGATAAGCGACCGTACAAGACGCATCTGGCGGCGTGGTGGTCGCGCGCTGCGATGGAGAAGACCACTGGCGGCGGCTTCTATCTGCAGATCTCTCCGCATCAGGTGATGGTGGCCGCCGGCGTCTACATGCCGGACCGCGAGCAGTTGCTCACGCTACGCCGCTGGATGAGCGCACATCACCGGCTCTATCGCAGCGTGCTGGATCCGTTGCTCAAGGCCAGGTGTGGGGGCTTTGAGCCTGTAGATCCGGAGGCGCTGACGCGGATGCCCAAGGGCTTTGCCAGCGACGATCCGGCGGGCGAGCTGGTGCGCGCCAGCAACTGGGGAGTGCATGCGCTGCTGCCCGGGGAGGTGGCGCTCTCGGCCGATCTGGGGCGACAGGTTGCACGGCGGTTGCGCCGCTGCGCGCCGCTGGTGGAGTTGCTGAACGGCGCCATCCTGGAGGGCGTTGCGGAGCGTGCAAAACCGGTAGCGGGAGCCTCGTCCGGGCTATCCGTTCCGCCATCCCGGACGAGTCCGCGAAGGGTCTTCTTCTGACCCAAACATGGCGGAAAACCGGCGAAAATGGGCCTGGATGGGATCATTTCAGGGAAAAACAGGCAAAAAGCTGTGGAAATAGGAGAATTACCGTTGACAAAGCGCTCCGGAAGGTTGAAGGTGAACATCGGCGCGGTTCTCCGCACCCCCATGAATACTGGCGATTTCCCGCCTGTCAAAGCCTCCGGGATAAGTGGAAGGAGGAGGAGAATGGGCGCAGCCAGAGGCAGGGGACGGAGATGAGCCCGAGGCTCAAACTCAGTCGGTTTCAACCATCTTTATCTGATCGAACGAAGGAGACACAACATGGCAAAGGGAATGACCAAGACGCAGCTGGTCCGCAACCTCGCGGAGAAACTGGAGCTCACCAACAAGCAGACAGCAGCCTTCCTTGACCTGCTGGCCGAGACCGCAGTGAAGGAGACCAAGAAGAACGGCGAGTTCACCATCCCGGGCATCGGCAAGCTGGTAAAGGCGGAGCGCAAGGCGCGCATCGGCCGCAACCCGCAGACCGGCGAAGCCATCAAGATCAAGGCCAAGACGGTGGTCAAGTTCCGCGTCGCCAAGGTCGCCAAGGACACCATCGCTCCGCCCAAGAAGTAGTTCTCACTCCATTCTGTTACGAACTCTTCAGGGGTCTGCTGGGCGAGGTTCTTTCCTGATCTCTCTACCAGACCCCTTGGTGAGTTCTGCTACGGGGCCAGAGAGCAGCCGATCTTCCGGCTCTCCTGGCCTTGTTGCTTGTAGAACCCTGGCGTTTGAGAAAACCGCTCCCTGATTGGTTGCGGGACGGGGTGGCCGCGGCCGCAGCCTGGCAGGGAGCCGGGTTAGCCGCCGCAGCGATGTCGCATGAGATCCGCGGAGGTGGGCGCGTTGGCCTCTATGGCATTTTCGGTGTTGATGAGTATCCCGAAGCGGGCTTGGAGTGGCGTTTTCATTGGGGGAAGACGGCCATCGAAGTTGAGGCGTTTCTCTACGCCTACACCGAAACTGCCTTAGGGCGCGGCCGTTGTCTTTTGATCCTGGGCTGGAACCAGCGCCCGCAGCACCAGCCAGAGCCCGGCAGAGATGAGCACGCCCTGGCGGAGCGGCTGGGCGTTGAAGTCCCAGCCAAAGATGGCCAGCACCAGAAAGATTCCGAGGAAGTAGATCTCGCCCAGTATGGCCTGGGGCCAACGCGGTGAGCGGCCAGCCGCCTGAACGGCAGCCGGCCCGGGGAGGAAGCGTGGCACGGCGGCCTGGAACTCGCGATACGGCTGGCCGAAGCGCTGGGTGAGAAAGGTCTCTTCGGCCAGAGCCAGCCGCACCTGGAAGATCCACACCAGCAGCACGGTGAAGACGGCCCCGCTGGGAGGCATGAGGAGGGTGACTCCAAAGGCGTGCAGCAGGGTACCCAGGTAGAGGGGATTGCGTGTGCGGCGGTAGGGCCCGTCGACCAGCAGCGTCTCGCCATGCAGGGAGGCAGACTGGACCACGCCGGCCCCGATGTACGCCGCACCCCAGATGCGCAACCCTGCGGCCAAGCCGGTGAGCAGCAGGGCCAGGACCAGCAGCAGGACAGTGGCCGCTCCGAAGCTGAGCCAACCCTGGCGAGCCAGCAGCGAGGCGAGGACCAGCCAGGTGGAACTGGTGGTAAAGCCGGGAACTCCGGCCAGGGTGCGCAGAAACAGCCAGGGCGCCGTGAAGCCCAGGACGAAGAGCAGCACTTGAATCGGCAAGCGATAGCGGTATTCGAAGGGGGTGGTCTGCATCAGGGCAGAGTATAGAGGAAACGCACTGCAACTCGCAGCGTGGTGCGGCGAGGGCCGCAGCAAGGGTGGGAAGGGGTGTGAAGGGGTGTGAAGGGGTGTGGCGGTGGGCAGTACTAAGGGTTGGGCAGTGGTGCGGTGTTCATGCTTTGCCATCATCTCCCAAGGCCGCCAGAATTGCATCGAAGTCCTCGACGCCGGAGTACTCGATGATGACCTTGCCCTTGCCTTTCTTGTCTTCGATGGTGACCTTCAACCCCAGACGGCGGCGGAGGGAGTCCTGGGCCTCGCGCACGTTGGGATCGACGGGAGGAACGGGCTTTGCGGGCTTGGCCCGGGACTCCGGGTTGAGAAGCCCCTGGATGTAGTTCTCAGTGGCGCGTACGGAGAGGTGCAGGGCGAGGATCTTCTGGGCTGCAGCCAGGATGGCCTCTGGGGAGTCGAGCGCGAGCAGTGCCCGGGCGTGGCCAAAGCTGAGCGCTCCGGACTCGACCTGGTGTTGGACGGATTCTGGTAACTTCAACAAACGAAGGAAGTTAGAGACGCTAGCGCGGTCTTTGCCGGTGCGCTCAGCCATCTGCTCCTGGGTCATATGGAAGTCGCGGCTGAGGCGAACGTAGGCGTGGGCCTGCTCCATGGGATTCAGGTCAGTACGCTGCAGGTTCTCGACGATGGTCATCTCCATGGCCTGGAGATTGGAGACCTCGCGAACGATGGCAGGGATGGTCTCTTTGCCGGCCTTTTTGCTGGCCAGCAGGCGGCGTTCGCCGGTGATGAGGGTGTAGCGGCCATCCTGGCGATGGTTGACGCCGTGACGCACGACGATAGGCTGCACCACGCCGGAGGCGACGATGGACGTTGCCAGCTCAGCCAGCTTCTCCTCATCAAAGTGGGTGCGGGTCTGGAATGGGTTGCGA
>JAJZDM010000122.1 GCA_021806005.1 Acidobacteriota bacterium
ATGACGCCGGCGCCGCCGCTCTGGTATGAGGCCGGCGTGTTCTGCGTCTCCATCCGCTCCTCCTCCACGTCATCCTCGGGAATCATCAGTCCGGGCATCACCGAAGCTGCGTTGTTCTCCGCAACTCCAACCGGAGCACCATCCACCATGTAGTACACGCTGCCCACAATCGCTCCGTTGAAGGTGTAGGAAGAGACATCGATTCCTGGCCGTCCGCTGGCGATGTTCACGGTGGCCGCGGAGTTGGAGGAGTTCGGCGATCCGTTGGAGGGCGTCACCCCTGGGCTCAACTGGGTCAGATCGTAGACGTCGCGATTGAGCAGCGGCACACGATCGATGGTTGCCGCCGAGATCAGTTGCCCCACCGTGGAGTTGCTCGGCTCCAGCAGACTGGTCGTCTGGGTGACGTTCACTACCTGCTGGGTGTTGCCCAGACGCAGACTGACATTGACCACCGTCGTCTGGTCTACGGTGACCACAACATCCTTGCGAACCACGGTCGCAAAGCCGCTATGGCGAACATCCACCTCGTACTGTCCCGGGTTGAGGGAGACGAAGTTATACAAACCGGAGCCACCGGAGGTAGCGTCCTGGGTCACTCCGGTCGCGGTCGCGACCAGTTTCACATCCGCTCCCGGCACCAGCGCGCCGCTCGGGTCGGTAATGGTTCCGCTCACGCTTCCACGGCCCGCCTGCGCCCATGCGGAAGTGCCCAAACCCAGCAACAGCATGGAGAACCCCGCCATGCGGCATGCCACCGACACACCCGATCCCCGGAACAAAATCGAACCAGCGAAGCTCTGCAGCCATGCGAATTTCCCTGACTTCATGACCATCCTCCGAAACTTCTGGACTTGAAACGTTTGAATAGTGTAGAAACTAGGAACAATTTGAGATCCTGTCAAGGGAAATTTTGGCCGGCGTCGCCAGCCGAGGTCTTTCCGCATCGCCGAAGCAGGAGCTAAACCCTGCACGTTGCAGCAGGTTCACAGAGGGAGATGATCGTTGGTGATCAAGAGAACCAAACGTAAAACCGGACATGTAACCCTGTCGGACGTGGCGCGTGCCTGCCAACTCTCCGTCTCCACCGTCTCCATCGTGCTCAGTCAGGCTCCCCTCTCCCAGCGCCTGGCTGCGACCACCCGCGAGCGCATCCACGCCACCGCCCTGCGCCTTGGCTATCATCCTGATGCCTACGCGCGCTCGCTGCGCAGTCGCAGCACAAAGACGGTCGGCGTGCTGGCCTATGACATGTCAGATCCCTTCTGCGTGCCAGTGGTCCGCGGCATCGAGGAAGGCCTGCAGCCCGCGGACTATTTCTCACTGCTGGTGGATGCCCAGACCGAACGCAAGCTCTTCGACAGTTCACTGGGCATGATTCTGGAGCGGCGCGCCGAAGGTGTGATCGTCATCGCCAGTTGGGTGTTTGAAGAGGCCAATCTGCTGGCCGACGTCAAGAAGAATCACGTCCCGATCGTCATCGTGGGGCGCGATCTGACTGAGCGAAGAATCCCCTCGTTCCTGGTGGACAACCATGCGGGAGGGGCTATGGCCATGAACCACCTGATCTCTCTGGGTCACCGCCGAATCGCGGTCATCCGCGGTCCAGATGATCTCTTCGATAGCCAGCCCCGCTGGGCAGGTGCGCAACACGCCGCCGCCCAGGCCGGTCTCCGACTGGATCCGCGCCTGGTTGTCTCGCTGCCCAACCGTGTCGATCCAACCTCAGGCTTTGATGGTGGACGCCTGCTCGCGAGAGAGATGATCTCTTCCACACGCGAGTTCACAGCCGTACTGGCTTTCGACGATCTCACGGCCCTGGGCGTGGTGCGGGGACTGAGGGAAGAGGGATTGCGGGTACCGGAGGACTGCTCGGTCATCGGGTTTGATGACATCCTTCCCGCCGCCGTCTCTACCCCTGGCCTCACCACCGTTCGCCAGCCGCTGCGCACCATGGGCTCGCTTGCCACCCAACACCTGCTGGAGGCATTGCAACAGTCCAGCCAGGAGAGCGTATCCGCGACAAACCCCCGCATGCTGGCGCCGGAGCTGGTGGTGCGCGACTCTTCGGCTCCACCCCCGGCCAGAAGACGCGACAGGTCAGCGCCCACGTCTCAGCATCCTGCAGCGGGCCCTGCCCGCCGTGCCAAACCACCCCGGCAGTAATCAAGGGATTTCATCATGCTTTCTACGGTTGTCCACGATTGGAAACAACGCTCGAACACCTCCTCGGGGGGGCGAGCAGAGAGGGTTATCCTGCCATGAATCCTGCAGTCTACCGTGCGATGTCTTGTGCTGTCCTTCGGAGGTTTGGCCGATCCGTTGGAGCGGTTCTTCTCTCCGCCACGCTGATTCCGGCGCTGCAGGCCGCAGATACCGCACCTCTGGGTGAAACCCCGCTGCACACCGGCTGGCGCCTGCACTCGGCCTGCGATCTCAAGGCCACTGGAGACACGGTCTCCCTTCCCGGTGTTGCTACGCAGGGCTGGATCAGCGCCACGGTTCCCTCCACCGTGCTGGCGGCCCAGGTCGCCGCCGGTGTTGTGCCCGACCCCTACTACGGGGACAACCTGCGCAAGCTGCCCGGCGCCTCCTACCCGATCGGCAGCAACTTTGAGAACCTGCCCATGCCTGCCGACAGCCCCTATCGCTGCGGCTGGTGGTATCGCGAAGAGTTCACTGCACCCGCGGCGAGGCAGAAGGAGACCCGCTTCTGGCTGCGCTTTGCGGGCATCAACTATCGTGCCGATATCTGGCTGAACGGCCACAAGGTTGCGGACTCCGCGCAGATCGCCGGGGCCTACCGGAGATACCATCTGGACGTCACCGGCCTGCTGAAGCCCGGACAGAAGAACGTGCTGGCGGTTGAGACCTTCGCGCCCACTCCCATGGATCTTGGCATCAACTGGGTGGACTGGAACCCTGCTCCGCCAGACAAGGACATGGGTCTCTGGGGAGCCGTCGACCTGGTCCGCTCCGGTCCGGTCACCCTGCGCCACCCCACTGTCGTCACGCACTTCTCCGATGACACGCTGGACACGGCCAACCTGACCGTCTATGCGGAGGTTCAGAACGCAACCAATCAGCCGGTGCAGAGCGACATCTCAGGTACTGCGGCTGGAGTTCCCTTTCAGCAAACTGTCTCCCTGGCCCCGCATGAGCAGCGCACGGTCATCTTCACACCGGAGCAGTTTCCCCAGCTACGCGTTCACCATCCCAGCCTCTGGTGGCCGTGGCAGATGGGCGACCCGCACCTTGAGCATCTCACCGTCAGCGCCGCCGTCGCAGGCCAGACCAGCGATCAGAAGACCGTCGAGTTCGGCATCCGGGAGGTGACCTCAGAGCTCACAGGAACCGGCAGCCGTCTGTTCCGCATCAACGGCAAGCCTATCCTGATCCGCGGCGGTGGATGGTCGCAGGACATGCTGCTCCGCAGCGATACTGAACGGCTGCAGCAGCAGTTCCGCCTGGTGCGCGATCTCGGGCTGAACACCCTTCGTCTGGAGGGCAAGCTGGAGACCGGCGACTTCTTCCGCCTGGCGGACAAGAACGGCATCCTGGTGATGGCCGGATGGTGCTGCTGCGACCACTGGGAACGGTGGAAGAGCTGGACGGCAGAAGATCATGCGATCGCCGCCGCTTCACTGCGCTCGCAGATGCTGCGTCTGCGCCACTTCCCCAGCCTGCTCGTCTGGCTCAACGGCAGTGACCTTCATCCCCCGGCCGACGTCGAGAGCGAGTATCTGAACGTTGCGGCCCAGACCCACTGGCCCAACCCCACGCTCTCCTCCGCCACCGGGAATCCCACCACTGTCTCCGGCGACTCCGGCGTAAAGATGACTGGCCCCTACGACTACGTTGAGCCGAGTTACTGGTACTTCACCGAGCGGCTTGGCGGAGCCAAGGGCTACAACACAGAGACCAGCCCCGGTCCGGATATCCCATCCCGCGCCAGCCGTGCCGAGTTCCTCCCCGATCCCGATGCCTGGCCACCCTCGGCGGACTGGAGCCTTCACATGGGTGGCGGCGGTTTTACCACCTTGAAGGATCTGGACTCTTCGATGACGGCGATCTTCGCCCGGCCAGACTCAGCGGCGGACTATACGCGCATGGCGAACACCATGGCCTATGCCTCTGAACGAGCCATGTTTGAGGCCTACTCCCGCAACAAGTACTACTCCACCGGAGTGATCCAATGGATGCTCAACAACGCCTGGCCCTCGATGATATGGCATCTGTACGACTACAACCTGGACGCCGATGCCGGGTACTTCGGCGTGAAGCAGGCCTGTGAGCCGCTGCACATCCAGTACTCCTACGACGACCACTCTATCGTTGTCGTCAACAGCACCTATAAGCCCGCGGATGATCTCACAGCCACGGTGGAGATCCATGATCTCCACTGGAATCCACTGTACCGAACCACCACCACCGTGCATGCCCCTTCAGACAGCGCGCAGCAGGTGATCAGCCTCCCCGTCGCTCTCTTCGACGGTGAGCACAGAATCTTCTTCATCGACCTGACGCTCTCCGACTCCAGCGGGCGTACCGTGAGCCGCAACTTCTACTGGGTCCCCTATACCCCTGCCATCTTTGACTGGGATGCAACCGACTACACCCACACGCCCGCGCAGTACTTCCCGGACCTGCGGGCGCTCACCCATCTCCCGCCGGCTACGCTCAACGCCCAGGCGGAGATCACCAACACCTCCCAGGGTCGGCAGATCCGGCTGCATCTGCGGAACACATCCTCAGCGTTGGCGTTCCAGATTCGCTCTGCGATTCGCACCACCTCCGGCGGTCTGGTGGCTCCCGTTCTCTGGTCGGATGACTGGATCGAACTCACTCCCGGCGAATCGCGAACGCTTACTGCCCTGCTGCCCGCCAACGCACCTTCCGTCCCCGTCATTCACATCGATGGCTGGAATATCACGGCTCAAACCCTGACGCCAACGGGCACAGATTCGGCCTCACAGAAGTAACCAGCTTCCGACAGGAGACCAGACCCCAACCATGCCAGCGATCTCCCAGCGTGACACCGCAACCGGCTCCTCAGCAGGTTTCCCGGCAGGCTCTCCACCAGGAGCCCCGGTTCACCTGCGCCAGGTCCTCACTCTCTGGGATCTGATCTTCTACGGCATGGTGCTGATCCAACCCGTGGCAGGCATCCCTCTGTTCGGCGTGGCGCAGCAACTCTCCAACGGTCACACAGTCACCACCATCCTGATTGCCATGCTTGCCATGGTCATCACCGCCGTCAGCTACGGCCGCATGGCCGCCGTCTATCCCTCCGCCGGCTCGGCCTACACCTACGTAGGCCGTGCCATCAATCCTCACCTGGGCTTCCTTATCGGCTGGGCCATGCTGCTGGACTACATTCTGCAGCCGCTGATCAACGTCGTATGGATCTCGGTCGCCCTGCACAGCCGCTACATCAGCGCCATTCCGTTTCCTGTCACAGCGCTTGCGGTTACAGTCTTTATCACGGCTCTCAATCTGGTGGGCATCCGTTCCTCGGCTCGCCTCAACAAGCTGTTGCTCATGGCCATGTGCGTGGTGATCGCCGCCTTCTTCATCCTTGGCGTCCACTATCTCTACCATCGCGGACAGTGGCCGGCACTGTTCTCCATCACGCCGTTCTACGATCCAAAGACCTTTGACATCCGCCGCATCTGGGGGGCGACCTCCTTTGCGGCTCTCACTTACATTGGATTTGACGGCATCACCACACTTTCTGAGGAGGTAAAGAATCCCCGCCGCAACGTCCTGCTCGCGACCGTGCTGGTGTGCGTCTTTACCGGCCTGCTCGGCGGAGCCCAGATCTATCTGGGCCAGCGAATCTGGCCCAACTGGCATACCTTCCCCAACCTGGAGACGGCCTTCATGGACGTCTGCCGCCGCGTTGGCGGACCTGTGCTGTTTGAAGCCATGGGGGTGGTTCTCATCCTGGCCGCCCTGGGCAGCGCGCTCACGGGCGGACTGGGAGCGGCGCGGCTGCTCTTCGGCATGGGCAGGGATGGGGTTCTTCCGCGCCGCATCTTCGCTCATCTTGACCCGAAGACCAACACCCCCACCTGGAACATCGTGATCATCGGGGCCGTGGCCTGGCTAGGCGCAGTGACTCTCAACGACATCGGCAGTGCCTACGAACACGCGGGCGAACTGCTGAACTTTGGCGCATTCCTGGCCTTCATGGGGGTAAACCTCTCGGTCTTCTGGCACTTCACGCTGCTGCGCCGCAGCCCCGAGCCGGGTGCGGATCAGAGACCCGGGCCGCTGCGCGACATCATTCTGCCGCTCATCGGCTTCATCTTCTGCGCCTCCATCTGGTGGAACCTGAACATCCTGGCCAAAATCGTCGGCGGCATCTGGTTCCTCACCGGAGCGGTCTACCTGGCCGCCACCACAAGCTTCTTCCGCAAAGCGCCCCGCATGATCGACTTCCGTGAATCCTGAGGCGGCTTCGACTCTGCCGTGAACAAGCAGGAGTTCATCGTGCAAGGCGCAGTACGAGCGCCTTCAGCGCTCGTACTGAAAGACACCGCAGAGGGCGGTGGAGCTGGAGTTACTGAGAGCATCCTGGGTGAGCGTCGGCGCCGCTGAACTTGAGAAGAAGGCGATCTGGAGTCTACTGCCGTCGCTATAGGTGGCCATCCACTTTACATCCTCGCCGCCACACAAGGTGTTCTTGTGCGCAAAGCGCTTGTCCCCGGGAAGATTCAACCTGTAGAGGCTGCCGGAGCCCGGGGAGTTCAGATCGACGCCGAAGAGGGCGCTCTGTTCGGCCGGAGCCAGGGTCCGGATCTGAGCCATCCAGTACCCTTTGGACTCATTAATGGATATCTTTTCGCGGCTCAGGTCGACGTCTCCGGTGATGGAACGGGCGGTTGAGCTCATCGCCCTCCAGTAGCCCGTCTCCTGCGCGAGCAAGAGGGGACAAAGACAGAGAGAACCGGCCAGAAGAACACCCATCCACTTCAATTGCTTCATCTCCTGAGCATGACACCGGCGCGGAAGTTTCGGCAACCCCCCGCTCCACCGCCGCCTTTCTGCAGGGAACCCGGCGGGCAGATCACGGGCTCGGAGAACGCACCTCGCGGTCGCCCAGACCGCTGGACGTTACTGCGGAGGCGGCGGAGGATTCTTGCTGAGAGGCTGGGGCGCAGCCTCCGGGACAGGTGCGGTGAGGCCGGGGATCAGGGGTGCGGAGGTAACGCCTCCAGCAGCGGCATCCGTGATGCTGATTTGGTAGCGTTCCAGGGTGGTAGAGAGGACCTGAAAGAGGCCTGCGCGGTCCTTGGCGTAGGTGGCCGTATCGGAGATCAGAGTATCCTCCGCCTTGGCCAGGTTCCGCTGCTGCTGGAGCACGTTGGCGCTGGTGCTGGCTCCCAGCCGATACTTCTTCCGTTCCGCGATGAAGCTCTGCTCGGCAAAGTCACGCTGGGCCTGCGCCGCCGCCACCTGGGCGCGGTCGTTGGTGAGGGCATAGAGGTCGTTGATGATCTGCATTCGAATCTGGGTGTAGAGCTGCTGCAGGCGCATCTCGGACTGGCGCAACTCCATCTGCGAGCGGGCGGCATCGGCCTGCGCCTCGCGGTTGCGTAGCGGGATGTTGATATTCACACCCACGCCCTTGTTTGGGGAAGTGTTATTGAAGACCGACTCAAAGGTGGCGCCGTAGGTGACCGTGGGAAAGGTGCCCGGGGGATAGGAGCCAGCACCGGTAAGCAGGTTCTCCGCGTACGGGCTCTGCGCACCGCCCAGTCCCATGCCTCCATAGAAGGCGTAGGCGTCCACGGTAGGCAGCAGACCGTTCTTCATCGCCTTGATGGTGATCTCGTTATTCTTCATGTTGAGCACCGCCTGCTCAATCTGGGGGTTGTTCTCCTCAGCCTCGCGAACCAGATCATTGACCTGCGAATCCTCTTCGGAGAGCCGTTCCAGCGAGACCCGGTCGGTGGGGATGATGGGTGCGGCGGAGAGCCTGGCGTCATTGAGATTGCGCGCAATGGCCTGCTTCATGATGAGTTCCTGGTACTCGAGCTTGGTCTGCGCCGAGATCAGTGCCTGCTTGTCGGCCGCTACCGAAGCATCGGAGTTGACCACGTCCAACGGAGCCAGCGTACCGATGGCGAGTTGTTTGCGGTTGTCCTCAGAGAGCTGCGTGGACTGTGCCAGGGCCCGCTCCTTGGCCTGCACATCCTCGTAATCGCTGACCAGATCCCAGTAGATGTTCTCCACCTGGTTGATGGTGTACAGCAGTTGCTCCCGGAAGGAGGAGTCAGTGATACGGCGATCATTCCGGGCTTGAATGATGAACCGGTGGTTCAGGTTCAGACCGAAGCCCTGCAACAGATGCTGGGTGATCTGGGCGTTGAAGGTAGAGGTGACGGCCGGGCTGTAGTCAACGAACGGGTTGTTGGTCGTGACACGGGTGTTCTGAAAGGTGAACTGGAACATGCTGCCGGTTGCGAAGCCCTGGTTATAACCGAAGTTCATGGTGCTGGTGTTGGTATAGAGCGAGGGCAGGCCACCGCTGAAGAGCAGATTGGACTGCTCCTGAACGTTGGAGTTGTACTCAAGCTGACTGGTCACCGAAGGGTCCAGAACCTCGGGTGTGGGGCCGCCACCGTTGGTGCTCAGCACCAGGCCATTGGCTCCCGTACCGCCGCCGCCGGCGCTGCTGGAGGTGCCCCCCGGGCCACCGCCGCCGGAGACGGCCGTGCCCGTGGTTCCCAGCGTATTTCCGATGATTCCGGTAGAGACTCCGCGCAACGAACCGCCCGCCTTGGCACGCAGCAGGTCGGTGTCAGCGATATCCAGGTTGATGCGGGCGATGGCGATGTCATAGTTATTCTCCAGGGCCAGGGTGACGGCGTCGGAGAGGCTCAGATAGATCTTGCCATCCTGCAGAAGATCGTAGAGGTGCGGCGTATTGCGCAGGCGCGGGGCCGGATAGCCGGTCGGAGTGTACCAGCGGAAGGGGTTGGGCAGACCAAAGTTGCCGTTGCTGTAGTCGTGGGGCGTGGGGCGAAGGAAGAGCGGCTCAGTGAGGTTGGGCCGGGGCGCCTGGGGCAGCCCGGAGGCGTCCGTCGGGGTGTTCCCAAAGGCCTGCACCGAGACCGTCTGGGCCGAGGAGGAGGAGGTTCCGGTCTGCTGCGCCGCGGATGAGGAAAAGCTTCCAAGCAGTGTGAGAAGCACGCAGGCGCTGGCCTGAAGATGTCTTAGATTCACAGTTCACTTCTCCAACATTCGGCTCAATGGCCTTGCAGCGAAAGATTCGGTTGCGAAGGCTTTCCAGATCTAAATACGACCACAGACGCCGGTTGGTTCCAGAATGCAGCCAGATCGAGGGAGCTGCGGCCATCCCCCTCCTCCACAGGAACACACAGCGACGGTTGAGAACTCTCCAAAGTATATCGGCCGCCCGGTCGGCTGCTCTCTACAACCCGGCCGGCTGCTCTCTACAATGAGAGTCATGGCAGGCACCATGAGTCGCTTTTTCTGGAAGATCGTGATCAGCTACGACGGCACGGCGTTCCATGGATGGCAGGTGCAGCCAGGCCAGGCAACCGTGCAGGGAACGCTGGCTGCTGTTCTGAAGAGATTGACCGGAGAGACCGTGCTGCCCCAGGGGTCAGGGCGCACCGACGCCGGGGTTCACGCCCTTGGGCAGGTGGCCAGCTTCTCCCTGTGCGCTCCGCTTCCGGCGGAGAACATCCTCCGCGCCATGAACCGTTTGCTGCCCGGGAGCGTCCGCGTGCTGCGGGTCGAGCCGGTGGGAGAGGGGTTCCATGCGCGCCACAGCGCCCTGCGCAAAACCTATGAGTACAGAATCTTCGAGCGCCGGGCACAGGGTTCGGCAGCGGAGAGAATCTGCTCCCCCTTTCTGGCCCCCTACGTCTGGGACTGCCGCTGGCCGCTGGATGCTGACTCCATGACCGAGGCAGCCGCCGCGCTCTGTGGCACGCACAACTTTACCTCCTTCGCCGCCACCGATCCGGAGTTGAGCCTGCGCGAGGAGTCAGACCCCGAAGCTGCCACCGGACCGAATCCCGTAAAAACCATCCACCAGTCCTCCGTCACCCGTCAGGACGGGCTGCTGCTCTACCGCGTCACCGGCAGCGGATTTCTGCACCACATGGTACGAAACATCGTCGGAACCCTGGTGGAGATCGGGCGCGGAAGCATGGAGGCCGGTCAGGTGGCAGAGATTCTTGAGGCGCGAAACCGGACGCTGGCCGGACCCACGGCTCCGGCGCGAGGCTTATTTCTGGTGAACGTCGATTATGGTGAAGGGATGCATCCTGGTTCGCACGCAACAGCCTTGAGCGACCAGGAAGCATTCCTGACCCACCGAGACCAACCATGAGCGCCCCGCACCAGCTCCGCATCACCCAACTGGCCAGCGATCGCCGCCTCCACCAGGCTTTTGCATGGCTGCATCTGCACGAGCCGCAGCTACGCCGCTGGCAGATGGAGTTTCTCGCCATTCCGGCGCCACCCTTTGCTGAATCCGAGCGGGCAGGCTGGTTCTGCGAGAGGTTCCGGGAGCTTGGACTCTCCGAACCAAGAGTGGACCAGGAAGGCAACACCGTCGCCGAACTACGGTCCCCGCCGGCTGCCACCATTCTGGAAACGCCGGCCGTCCCCAATCCACCCGTGGTTCTGCTCTCGGCACATCTGGACACCGTCTTCCCTGCCGGAACCGACTGCACGCCCAGAGAGGATGGCAGCAGGATCCTGGGGCCCGGGGCCTGCGACAACGGCGCCGGTCTCGCAGCCCTGCTTGGCCTGGCCGCGGCGCTGCGGCACGCCGGTATCACGCCGCCATGTACGATTCTGTTTGCCGCCAACGTCGGCGAGGAGGGCGAGGGCGACTTGCGCGGCATGCGCC
>JAJZDM010000012.1 GCA_021806005.1 Acidobacteriota bacterium
CTCGGGATTGCGCGCATGCTCAGTGAACTCGTCGCCCGCAAAGCTCTCGATCCAACCCGGCTCCCCCGGCTCTTCCTCCGCGGGAGCGCTGGCCATCACGGAGCGCTCCCGGCGCCGCCGCTTCCACTCATCCTGCGCCACATTCAAAACGATGCGGTACAGGTAGGTTGACAGCGCCGCATCGCCGCGAAACTCCGGCAGCGCCCGGTACAGCCGCAGGAACACCTCCTGCGCAAGATCCTCCACCTGCGCTCCGCCTCCAGTGAGCCGCGCAAGGGTGCGGAACACCATGCCCTGGTGCTCCCGCACGAGCGCCTCAAAGTTCTCCGGAGATGCAAGGTCACGGCTCATCGCGTCTGTCTCTATCGAATCCCTCTCTCGCTCTCAGACCTGCCGTTGCGCCCGCCCATGCGCCTTGCATGCCGCCGGCAGCCGACAGTGCGGCGCTCGTCTGACCAATCCCCGGTCTCTGCCCTCAGACTTCATCTTGCGCCCAAAGTTTCACCGATGCAGATGAAACTTTCCTCCTCCCTCGCAGTCGAAGCGCCACAGAGACCGGCTGCTCGCAACCCATGCCTGCCGCCCGAGGAGTACTGCCATGATTCTTGAAACCTTCTCTTCCCTGGGCGACATCGCCAACAGCCCCTTCATCGTTCCCGTCGCCGCCTGCACGATGGTGCTGGGCATCGTGGTCGCCCGCATCTGGTCCGGCGCGCGCAAGCGCGAACTGGAGAGCCATGAGCGTCTGGCCGCGATCGCCCAGGGCATCACCCCGCCGCCCACTGCCGAAGAGCTGGTCCTTACCCAGGCCCCGCGCCAGGCCGGCGGCAGCCTGCGCCGCCGCGCCAACATCCGCCTGACCGGCATCGTGCTGGTAAGCGCCGCCGCCGGCATCGTCCTGTTCTTCGCCGCGCTGGCGGCCATCCTTTTGAATCGCGACGTTCTGTGTGGAGCGGCCACCGGCCTCATCCCGCTGGGCATCGGCGTTGGCTTTCTGATCGACAGCCGCATCCAGGCGCGGGAGATCGAAGCGGCCACGGAAGCCGCCTCTGCTCCGGCGCCCCCTCCGGCGTACAACGCCTGACCCGGCGCACGAGGGCGCGGAGTTCGTGCCGGACGACGTAAACTGGAAGCTCTATGACTGACAGCAAGAAGGCCCCGGCGCGCCCCGCACTCAAGGCCGTCCGTGGCACCCGCGATCTCCTCCCGGACCAGACGCCGCTCTGGAACCACGTCGAGACCACCGCCCGCAACCTCTTCGCCCGCTACGGCTTCGGCGAGATCCGCACCCCCGTCTTTGAGGCCACCGAACTCTTCGCCCGCGGCGTCGGCGAGGAGACCGACATCGTCAGCAAGGAGATGTTCACCTGGGAGGACCGCGCTCGCGCCGCCAGTGAGAAGCCTCAAACCCTCACCCTGCGCCCGGAGAACACCGCGGGCGTGGTCCGCGCCTACATCGAACACCAGTTCGCCAACAGCGGAGCCCTGCAGAAGCTCTACTACATCGGTCCGCAGTTCCGCCGCGAGCGCCCCCAGCGCGGCCGCTACCGCCAGTTCTGGCAGATCGGCGCCGAGGTTATCGGCCCACCCTCCTCCGGCTCCGAGTCCCCCCTGCGCGACGCCGAGATCCTGGAGATGCTGGCCACCCTGCTCGACGAGTTGGGTATCCGCGGCTGGCAACTCGAGCTGAACTCGGTCGGCTCCGCCCAGGACCGCGTCCACTACAACGAGACCCTGCGCGCGGCCCTGCAGCCCATCCGCAGCCAGCTCTGCGCCGACTGCCAGCGCCGCGCTGACACCAACCCGCTGCGCGTCCTGGACTGCAAGGTCCCCGAGGACCAGCCCCTGATCGACACCCTGCCCAGGATCGCCGACCATATCTCCGCCGACTCCCGGGCCCACTTCGACGCTGTGCGCGCCGCGCTTGACGCCTGCAAGGTTCCATACCACCTGAACCCGCGCCTGGTCCGCGGCCTGGACTACTACACCCGCACCACCTTCGAGTTCACCGTCACCACCGGCCTCGGCACCCAGAACGCCCTGCTCGGCGGCGGCCGCTACGACGGCCTCAGCGAGATGCTCGGCGGCCCGCGCGCCCCCGGCATCGGCTTCGCCATCGGCGAAGACCGCCTGATCCTCACCCTCCAGGCCCAGCAGCAAGAAGACGCCAGAACCTCCGGAGCCGCGTCCGCCAACCTGCTCGACGCCTACATCGCCCCGCTGACCCCGGCCCAGAATCCCGCTGCCCTGGCCCTGGCCCGCGAGCTCCGCGCCGCCAACCTGAAGATCGAGGTCGGCGACGGCTCCTTCAAGCTCCGCAAATCCTTTGAGACCGCCAACAGCCTCGCCCGCCACATCATCCTCCTGGGCGAAGACGAAGCCGGCAGCGAGCTCTACACCGTAAAAACCTTTGCCAGCGGAGAACAGGTGAAGGTCCCGCGGGCAAATCTGCCCGAATTGCTCGCTGGAGTTTAGAGACAAAGCGCAAACTTCGTACAATAGAAGAATTGTGACTCTCGACTTCTTAGGCACACTCCAACGCACACAGACCTGCGGCGAACCGCGCAGCGCGCAGGCTGGTCAGGTGATGACCCTCATGGGCTGGGTCAACCGCCGCCGCGACCATGGCAACCTCATCTTCCTGGACCTGCGCGACCGTACCGGCATCACCCAGGTGGTGCTCGACAAAGAGGTCAGTCCGGAAGCGCACGCCAAAGCCGAAGCCGCCCGCCCCGAGTATGTGGTCGCCGTTACTGGAGTGCTGCGTACCCGCGGCGAAGGCCTGGCCAACCCCAATATGGCCACCGGAGAGGTAGAGTTGGTGGCTCACTCCCTGCTGCTGCTCAACGACGCCCGGACACCTCCCTTCTCGCCGGCCGAGGAGGCCATCGCCAACGAAGAAGTCCGCCTGAAGTACCGTTACCTGGACCTGCGCCGCGCCGAGATGCAGCAGAACTTCGCCATCCGCAGCCGCGTCGCCATGGCCATCCGCAACTTCCTGGTGACCCAGGGCTTCCTGGAGATTGAAACTCCCTTCATGACCCGCTCCACCCCCGAGGGAGCACGCGACTACCTGGTTCCCAGCCGCGTCCACCCCGGCCACTTCTACGCCCTTCCCCAGTCTCCCCAGATCTTCAAGCAGATTCTGATGGTCTCCGGCTTCGACCGCTACTTCCAGATCGCGCGCTGCTTCCGCGACGAGGACCTGCGCGCCGACCGCCAGCCCGAGTTCACCCAGATCGACCTCGAGATCAGCTTCCCGCAGATGGCCACCATCTTCACCGTCACCGAAGGCTTCCTGCGCGCAGCCTTCTCCGCCGCAGGCATCGAACTGGGCGCCGAGCCCTTTCTGCGCATGACCTACGACCAGGCGATCCAGCGCTACGGCATCGACAAGCCGGACATGCGCCTGCCCGCCATGGTGGATCTCTCCGCAGACCTGACAGCCGAGCTGCGCGAAACGCTGAAGATCGACCCCGCACTCCCCGTGCTCGGCTTCACCGTGCCCAGCGTGGGCGAACTGAGCGGCACCGCTCGCAAGGCTCTGCTCAGCGAAATCCGCTCCAGCTTCGGCGACTGCGGTCTGGACATGCTCGACGTGGCCCGCCTGCGCACCAACCCTGCCTTCACGCCCCTGGCAGAGGCCATCGAGGCCCGGCTGAGCGCGGAGATGCAGCGCTTCAACGGCGGCTCTCACGGCACGGAAGATCTCGCCGTCGTGATCACCCCCAAACCCGGCACGCCAACGATGTGGAACTACGATCCGCAGTGGATCTACAAGCGCGTCGGAGCTCTTCGCCTGGATCTGGCCAAAAAGTTTGCCGACCGCCACAAGCTCTTCCAGCAGACCCACACCGCCGCCGACTTCAAGTTCCTCTGGGTCACAGACTTCCCCATGTACGAGTGGAACGAGGAGAGCAAGACCTGGGACGCCGCCCATCACCCCTTCACCTCGCCGCATGAGGAGGATATCCAGTCCGGCGCTCTGGTCAACGACAAGGGTGCGGTTCGCGCCCTGGCCTACGATGTGGTGCTGAACGGCACCGAACTCGGCTCCGGCTCCATCCGTATCCATCGCAAGGATGTGCAGCAGGAGATCTTCCGCTCCCTGGGCATGTCCGACGAAGAGGCCCGGGAGCGGTTCGGATTCTTCCTCGATGCCTTGGAGTACGGTACGCCTCCGCACGGTGGCATCGCCCTCGGCCTGGATCGCATCGTGATGATCCTGGCCGGCGCCGCCAGCCTCCGCGAGGTCATCGCCTTCCCCAAGACCGCCAAGGCCATTGACCTGATGGTGGATGCGCCCACCACGGTCAGTGACCAGCAGCTTCGCGAGCTCAGTCTGCGGGTAGCCACCCGTAGCTGAGTGGAGAGAGTCCATGCCTAACCTCACGCGCTGGCCGGTCTCCCGCCGCATCCTGGCCGGCGCCCTCATCCTCTATAGCGCTCTGCTCGGTGTGCTCAGCTCCCACGTCTTCTACACCACCATCCACGCCGGCCCGGATCCTGGCGGGTTCGGCAGCGGCGGCACACTCGATGCGCCTGGCGTCATCGTCTTCACCCTCACCCTGCTCTTTCCTCTTCTCTTGGTCCTTGGCCTGTGGAGACCGCGGCTGGCCAGCGCCATGCTTCTTGCCGGGGCCGCAGTTCTGCTCGCGCTAACCCTGGCCGCACCGCACCACACCGGCAGTGCCTCCGCCGGAGTGGTTGGAGCCAGCCTTCTCTTTTTGGGGGTGCCGATGCTGGGCGCCGCCATCCTGTTCCAGCGAAGCGGACGGAGGTCTTCATCACCGGAGCGCTGAAGCTTTTTCCGTGTAGGCGTAGACCGGAGCCGGAACCTCCATGGGCGTTTTGCCCCGGCAGGTTTTCCCACCCGCAGACGGCTAATTCATCCAGCGGCGGTCGTTCGGGTCGCGCGGCTTCCCATCCGGATCAACGTACCGCCCGTCCTCATCGAGGCTCACGTCCCTTCCCTGCTTCCGCATATACACCGTGAACTTCCTGGCGGCTCGCCGCCGCTTGGCCCGGTAGTACTCATTACGCACGGCAAACCAGCGCTCTGTGAGGCCCAGACGAAGTCCGCGCCGGGGAGCCAGCTTGAGGAACCCATAGCCCACCCCCGCATTGCACAGCGCCGTGAGCGCTCCGAACCGGTCGCCACCCACCAGAGCCAGAGCCAAATAGAACAGCACATAGACGACCGCCAGATACCTGGCCTTGAGCGTGAACAGGAAGTTGAACTGCACCTGCTGTTCCGCGTTCAACACACCGTAGGCGACCATCACCGCCAGAACCGCGGGCCACATCCCCTGCGTAGCCACATAGGGGCCGAGCCCCGGAATGCTGCCACCCAGCAGGCTCAGCAGCACCGCCAGGGTGCCACCAACCACCGTCACCACCAGAAAGTACTCCCCCAGCCAGCCGCCCCCCCGGTCATCCTCCAGCGCGGAGGCGAAGAACCACAGCGAAAGGAGCGCAAACGCCAGACTGAGCATCCCGCTGCCCACAAACGGGTAGGTAATCAACTGCCAGAGCATCCCCGGCAGCGCCTGTCCGGCCTGCAGCCGGAGAAGGTTCACCAGTAGTTCCGTGGACGGGCGGGCGAATAGGGCCAGCAGCGCCGCCCCCAGATACTCCACCAGCGCAATCAGAATGATGCGCCGCGTGACCCCGCGAAAGGGCGGGAAGATCAGCGAGACCGGTTGGTTGGATCGGAACGCCATGGACTCTCTTTCTCCTGCTCCAACGCCGCCTTCTGCGTTCTTTGTAACCTGCCGCCGCTACCCTGCATCTCAAGGTTGACGCGCCGCCAGTCTACCGCTAGAACTAGAAAAGACGATCGTGGTGCAAGCTCCATGGTACTCGCTGCCCCATGGTGCCTATCCATATTGGCTTCGTGCCGCAAAAGAGGAATGTGCTTATGTCAGTCTTGTGCCCGGAATGCGAAAACCCCCTGGACATTGACGTGGATGACGTTGAAGAAGGCGAGATCATTCAGTGCGATGAGTGCGGAACTGACCTTGAAGTCGTCTCCAGCGATCCGTTGGAATTGGCGCCTGTCGATGAAGAGGGTTACAGCGATGAGGACGAGGATCTCCCCTTGGACGAGGAGGACGAGTAGCTTGCCCTGTAGCCTGAAACGTCCTTGGACTGCGTGTCCAGATCTTACCGCCAACCCACCGCGGAGACCTGCGCCCCAGACCGTCCTCCGCCCCAGGGCTATCCTGGAGGCTGGTTTGGCCATGGTCCTGGCGGCCGGCCTCGCCCTGCCGACCTGCGTCCTGCTGCTGGCTGCGCCTCCCGCAGCCTCCGCACAGAAGAATGTTCCCCAGGAGCGCATCCTGGAGGGCAAGGTGATCAACAAGGACGGGGATCCCATTGGCGGAGCCGTGGTCTATCTTGAGGACCTGCGCTCCAGCGGCATCAAGACCTACATCGCGGACGACGATGGCCACTTCCGCTTTGGCAACCTCTCCCGCGTGAATGACTACCAGCTCTGGGCAGAATCCAACGGCGTTCGCTCCAGATCCCGCGAGATCAGCTCCTTCGATAACTCCAACAAGTTCTACATCACCCTCAAGGTCAACGTCTCCAAGCCCGTCTCCCTGGATGGCCCCACCGTCAACGGTGCCGGCGAGCTTCCCTGACGTTGTCCTGCGAGAACCAGGTTCTGGGCGACCTGCCTTCCCCTTTGCCTCAGCCTTATGACGCCCCGGTTGCTCCCTGCCCTCCGGCAGGGAGCAACCGGGCACGCTGGTTCACTCGCCTGAAGACGTTGTTTCCCGCAGGCTCTGCCGGGGTCCTCCGCAGGCCCCAGCGGAGGCCTCCGCCTCTGGCGAATCTTCGGCGAATATAATTCGCCCATGGGCGACTCTGCCGCAGCGGACATCTTCGGCTTCCTCCACGTCGACCTCAACAGCTTCTTCGCATCCGTGGAGCAGCAACTCCACCCCGAGTACCGCAACCGGCCCACCGGCGTGGTTCCAACCATCGCCGACACTACCTCCCTGATCGCGGCCAGTTATGAGGCCAAGGCTCTGGGCATCAAGACCGGAACACGCGTTCTCGACGCCAGACGCATCTGCCCGGAGATCATCCTGGTCCACGGCAACCACGCCACCTACGCCGAGTACTCGCACCGGATCGTTGCCGCCGTGGAGCGCGTCTGCCCGGTAGCCCACACCCCCTCCATCGACGAGATGGTCTGCCAGCTTCTGGGCCGCGAACGCGAGCCTGCCCGCGCCCGGCAGATCGCATTGGAGATCAAGCAGGCCATCCGCGACGACGTCGGCGAGACGCTGCGCTGCTCCATCGGCATCGCTCCCAACCGCTATCTGGCCAAGATCGCCAGCGACATGCAGAAGCCCGACGGCCTGGTCGGTCTGCTGCCCAGCGGTCTGCCCGGCTCCATCGCCCACCTGGAGCTGCGCGACCTTCCCGGCGTCGGCGCCCGCACCGAACTCCGCCTGAACGCCCAGGGGATCCGCACCATGCCGGAGCTGCTGGCGCTGGACCGCACCGCCATGCGCAGCCTCTTCGACTCCGTCTGGGGAGACCGCGTCTACCACTGGCTGCGCGGCAATGACACCGGCGACGACGGCGCGCCCCTCCCCTCCGCGGTCCAGAAGTCCCTGGGCCACTCCCACGTGCTGGCTCCCGAGCACCGCTCCCCGGAGGGCGCCTGGGCCGTAGCGCACAAGCTGCTGCACAAGGCAGCCATGCGTCTGCGCATGGAGAAGTTCTTCTCCGGCTCCCTGGCCCTTACCGTCAAGTACGCTCTCAGCGCATCGCAGGCGGCCAGCCTCTCCGGGAGTCGATCCGGAAGCCCGTCCGGAAGCCGATCCGGATTCCAACCTGGAATCCAACCTGGGAACGAACGGGTCAAGAAGCATCTGAGCGGCCTTACCGAGACGGGATGGGGGATGGAGGCACGCTTCCATCCCTGCCAGGACACGCTCTCTCTGCTGGAAGCGCTGCAGGGCTGCTGGAAGCAGGCGCCCACCGATCACCGGCACGCGAAGCCCTTCTTTGTGGGCATCACCCTGCGCAACCTGATCCCTGAGGCGGAGATGCAGGGATCGCTCTTTGAAGAGCCAGGCAACCGCAGAGAGCTCTCGGCCACCATGGACAAGCTCAACCTGAAGTACGGACACACCACCCTTCACTTCGCCGGCATGCTTCCGGCCCGAGACAGCGCCCCCACCCGCATCGCCTTCACCCAGATTCCCGTGCAGTACGGCCAGGAGTACATGTAGCCTCGCCCTTCCGCCGCCGATACAGCAGATACCGCGCGTCCTTCGTGCCCCGGAGCCTTTCCACCGTCCTCGGCGCGCGCCGCCAACACGCCTCGCCAACGATCAACGCGCTCTGCACGTCCAGGCGTCCAACTCCGCGCCTTGTCGTTCAATCGCGTACCGGCGTACAAACGTATCGTGCAGCGCCGGCGGAAACACATAGGTGAACGTGAACGGCCGCTCTCCATGAGGTATCAGCCAGACGTCGTCGGAACAGTGGTCCATCCGGGTGATGACGCCGTCCGGGAAGCTCTCAAAAAACTCCTCCAGCCGGGGGCTTCCATCCAGGGTGTACGGCTCGCCATGCAGCACGGGCAGATAACGCAGCCACTCTGCCGTTCCATGCCATTGGCCATACCCCACCTGAAGCGTGCGCCCGCGATACTCCGAAAGATACGCTTCGAGCTCCACTCTTCCCCTGCGAAGCTCCACTGCCTGCGCCCGCGCCTCGCTCACCGTGGTTGCATCTCGGGGAGCAAACGACAACCCAATCGCCATACCGCCCAGCGCCAGCGCCAGCACAACGAACTCCCGGCGCAGTGACCCGCCCTTCCCCTGTAACGAGCTTGCCTCCGTCGACCCCAGGGCCATCGCAAGATATCCAGCCTGAACAGGGATCAACTGCCAGAAGTGCCACACCCCTGTACCCGGCTTGTCTGCAACCCAGGCTACTGCCAGCGCGCAACCCACGATCGACGCCCAGAGCGCCACCGCTGTCCTCCTTTGCGATCCCTGCAGCAGTCCGATGCCAGCCCACTGCAGCAGCAGCAGCGGCAACAGCAGAAACGCAGCATAGGCCAGCGCTGGCACAACAAGATCGGGACTGATCGAATGCAAGCCTCCCGGCACCGCATGCAACCATGCAACATAGTTCGGCAACGAAAACTCCGGAAGAGCGAAGGGCGCCAGGCCCACCGCCGCCGCCAGCACCGCCGCGGTCACCACCGACCTGAGCCCATGTCTCCGATAGAGCAACAGAACCACCAGAAGCGCAGCCGCCAGCACCGTAACCTTCAGGTCAACCGCCAGCCCCAGGCAGATCCCGGTCAGCACTCCGGCCCATAGGCCAACGTCCATCATCGCTGCTCGTGTCGCTAACGCCACCGTGAGCAGAATCCAGATGTCCGCTCGCATCCCCAGCGCATATCGCATCTGCTCCATCACCGCGCCCAGAGGTAGCGCAAGCAGCGCCAGCGCCACATCGCGGCGCAGGGCCTTTCGGAAGATGCTATACAAACTCAGACAGACCAGAAGGTTGGCCGCAAGCACCACAGCCCGCAGGGCCAGAAATCCTCCCCCACACAGCGCAAGCACCGCCCGGTACAGCAGAAATGTGACCGGCCCATAGCGCAGCGAGTACCCAAACTCCGCCGAGTGCAGCGAGTGATACACCGGCTGACCATGCAGGCTGGCGGCGGAGATCGCCAGAATGTCGGCCTCATCTCCCTGGAAGAAAACGCAGTGCCCAGCAGCCAGGTTCAGCGCCACATACAGGCCCAGCGTCAGCAGCCCCGCTCCCAGCCCGATGCGCCGTGCCAGAGTCCTCCGCCGCTCCGGTTCGACGCTCCGCAGCAGCACCGCGCACAACCACGCAAGCGAGGCCCCGATCAGAAACCATACCAGGGGAAGTTCTCGTAGAACTCTCAGCGTCCGCTCTCCCCTCTCCAGTGCTTCGGCCATCCCCCTGCTGACAGGTATCTCGTGCGACGCTGCGGACTCGGCACCACGAAGCTCAGTATATCCCGCGCCCTGAAGGCATGCGGAGATCCGCGTCAACCACCACCCTTGACCGATCGTAAAATGGTTCTTCCAGCACGATAACCACCCCCCTTCATCGGCCGCCTGGCCCCCACCGGACTGCTGCACCTTGGCCACGCGCGCAACTTCTTCATCGCCCACCAGCGCGCCCGCTCCGCGCACGGCATCCTCTACCTTCTCCGCGAAGAACCTGGACCTCCAGCCAGGATGAGATCGCTCGGCCGGCCCGGGGAGTTCTTCCGGCTACCTTCGATGCCAGGCTGCCTTCGATCCTGGGCTGCGTGAAGGGAGAGATATCCGGCTCTATCCGACAGAAAATTCATCGCAGTCGGACGAGAAGATGGCTGGACGACTCCAGGATGTTTCGATGCTTAGGACCACCATCACCCCGCACTACTTTGCTGTTGGAACCGCCAGCGTGTTGAAGCATGCGGCGTCGACGCGGACGCGCGGGCTGCTGTTCCAGTCAAATAACTTATACTCGTGCCTCAGTAGGATTTCAGTCACAACATCGCGAGAACGTTTTGCCATCTCACAAAGCAGGACAGGACGCACCTCGGCCAGCATCCGCTCCGCACCGCGCAACACCAAAGCCTCTGCACCCTCCACATCGATCTTCAACACATCCGGTGCTGGCAGGCCCTGCTCGAGCAACCAGTCCAGAGTAACGGTAAGCACACTCACCGTTTCGCGGACACCGCCTGTCTGCGTTGATCCAGTTAAGCTATCCAGATAGTTGGCCGCACGCCCGCGCTGCGCAATGTTGAAGGAGGCGATCCCCAGGGAATCGGCAACCGCAATGGGAAGCACTTGAACGCGGGCCGAAGATGCCGGTTGAAGGGCAGACGACCTCCGCAAGAGCGTGGCGAGCCAGATATCGGCCTCAACGGCAACCACCGTCCCGGTAGCTCCCGCGCGCTGCGCGGCAGCTATGGCAAACAGCCCCACATTCGCACCTAAATCCCATACGATACTCCCCTGGTGGACAAACTCCCTGGCGAAATCGAAGAGGTCCGACTTCAGACGCGGTCGCCACAGGCTCAACGCAGCGCCCGGCGTGATGACGATCGGGACTCGCTCGAAGTCGCCGGGAAGGTGTCGCGTGAAAACGATGTTGCGGCTGAGATGTTCGAGTACGGTACGCATGACCATGTCTATCCGTCTCCTGAGCAGGTCCTATGGGTAGTTTATGGTTCGGGCAGCCGTGTGCGTCAGAGCACCTTCGGTACCGGAGCCGGCGTGAAAGCCGCACGAGCACCTGGTGAAGACTCGGCACTCGTTGCCCAGACACCCGGTCTCCGCGTTGAATCGTTCACCGCGGAGACCGGGTGCGAGGAGAACGAGACCGAAACCGGCCAGGAACCACACCAGCGGATGCTCCGCGATGAAGAGCAAAAGAATGAAAAGCAAGAGATTGATGTCCTGAAATAGCAGCCGGTGGAGACCAGCGTATCCTCCTGGGCTCATGCGTGAAATCCACTCGGCACGGAATGCCGTGCCGAGTGGGGCGAAGGTTCGGTCTTCCGCCACAGTTGTTTGGCTTAAGGTCTCAGTGCAATTTCTTCACCAGCCGCGATGAGATCGCTCGGCTGGCTTGGGTGTCTTCCGCTTCAACTCGATACTATTATGGATGCGTGACGGGAGCGGGATGTGGCTGGATCCGACTTGGCAGGGTGGGACCATCCGGAAAGACTGCCTTACCGCTTGCGATGCATCCACATCCATGAAAGCAGCGACTACTCCCTACATCGGCCGTCTGGCTCCATCCCCAACTGGACTCCTCCACCTTGGCCACGCACGCACCTTCTTCATCGCCCACCAGCGCGCCCGCTCCGCGCACGGCATGCTCTACCTTCGCGACGAAGACCTGGACCGGCAGCGCTCCCGCCCGGAGTTCTCCGCCGCCATGCGCGAGGATCTGCTCTGGCTCGGCCTTCGCTGGGACGCTGAACTTCGCCAGAGCGAGCGTCTTCCCATCTACCGCGCCGCTCTCGATCGCCTGCTCGCCGCCGGCCTCGCCTATCCCTGCTCCTGCTCCCGCCGCGACCTGGCCCAGGCCATGCAGGCCCCGCACGAAGACGCCGCCGCCGCACCCGAGGACGATGAGCCCATCTACAACAATCGCTGCCGCCCCGCCGCAGCCTCTCCCACAGCAGCCTTCGCCACAGGCTGCAACTACCGCTTCCGCACCCCCGACCAACTCCAGGTCGCCTTCACTGACCTGCACGCCGGCCCGCAGTCCTTTACCACCTCAAGGGACTTCGGCGACTTCCTGATCTGGCGCAGGGCCGAGCCCGGCGACACCTCCGGTCTCGGCCTGCCCAGCTATCAACTCGCCTGCGTCGTCGATGACGCCCAAACTGGCATCACCGAGGTAGTCCGGGGCGGCGATCTGCTGAAGTCCACCGCCCGCCAGATCCTGCTGCAGCGCGCCCTGGGCTATCCCACCCCCGCCTGGTTCCACTGCGACCTGATGCGCGACCACTCCGGCATCCGCCTGGCCAAGCGCCATGACGCCCTGGCCCTGCGCACCCTGCGTGCCAGGGGCATCACCGCCGCCGAACTCCCCGCCCTCTTCCAGGACCACCCCTGAGCGGCTGCGGCCGGCACTGAGTGCGCCGGCCGCAAGGAACCTTCCCCGTCCGCTCCGGGTCTAATGCTCCGCCCGGTAGGCCTTCAGAATCTGGTCATACGGCGTGGGGACAAAGTCCACCGGCGGTACGCCACCGGCCAGGTGCTTCACAAAGTAGTCCCACCTGCGCCGCATCACATAGGGCTCATCCTTCGCATAGCCGTGATGCATGTTGGGCAGCATCAGCATGTCGAAGTTCTTGTTGGCCTGGATCAGCGCGTTCACCACCAGCAGCGTGTTGTTGGGAGGAACGTTGTCATCCATGGTGCCGTGAACCAGCATCAGGTGGCCCTTCAGATTGGCAGCGTACCTCTCATTGGCCTGCGCGTCGTAGTTGTCCTCGCCGTGCGGTCCAATCGTCTCCAGCCCCGCCCAGCGCTCATCCCAGTCATCCTCATACTCCCGCTGGTCGTGGTTGCCGCTCTCCGCCCATCCCACCTGGAAGAACTCCGGGAAGTGGAACATCGCGGAGACGGTCGCGTTCCCACCGCCGGAGTGCCCGGTGATCCCCACCCGGTCCAGGTCGATCCACGCATCGCGCGTCGCCAGATCCTTGATCCCCGACACCTGATCAGGGATCGTGTCATCGCCCATATCCGCCGGATTGGAGGCGTGGGCGTCATGGAAGCTCTTGGAACGGTGCGGATTGCCCATCCCATCGATGCACACCACCACAAAGCCAAGCTCGGCCATCGACTGCAGATCCCCTCGCGCGGCCGCAAACCCCGGCGGACCGAAAACCGAGCACGATCCGTCCTGCGGCCCCGGATACACATAATCGATCACCGGATACTTCTTGGCCGGATCAAAGCTCGTCGGTCGGAAGAGCAATCCGTAGAGCGGCGTCACGCCATCCCGCGCCTTCACCTCGATGCGTAGCGGCGGCTTCCATCCCGCCGCCAGAAGCCGAGAGATATCCTGGTGCGCCAGAGTCACCAGCGCCTTGCCCGTCCTGCCGTCGCGCAGCACCGCCGTCTGCGGCGTGTTCACCGTGGAGTACACATCTACAAACGTGCTGCCGTTGCCCGGCGCAGTGATCGCATGGGTGGCGTCCTCCGGCGTCAGCAGCGTCTGCTGCGTCCCATCCAGATTCACCCGGAAGTAGTTCACGTAGTAGGGATCCTCGCCCGCAACCTTGTTGGTTGCCGTGAACCAGAGCACTCCGGTCTTCTCATCCACGGCCTTGATCTCAGCCACGGGACCGTCACCCTGAGTCACCTGGTTCACCAGTGCGCCGCTGTTCAGGTTGTACAGATAGTACTGTGCCCAGTTGCTGCGCTCGCTGGCCCACAGAAACTCGTTGCGACTCCACAGCACCTTCCAGTCCGTCGTCGCCTGCCACCCGTAGTAGCTCTCCACATGCTCGTGATAGATCGGCTTCACCTCTCCGGTTGCGGTGTCGGCCATCTCCACCCACTCATCCTTGTGATCCCTTGAGGTGGAGACAAAGGCCAGCCGGGAGCCGTGCGGTGAGAACTCCACATCGCTCCAGCGGCCGTCGCCATCGCAGCTCACGTCATCGCACTCCATGCTGCGATGCTCCAGCGGCGGTGTCTTCAGCCGCACCACCTTGCCCGTCGCCACGTCGATCACCACCGGCTCGATCATCGTGACGTCCTTGTCGCCCACCAGCGGGTAGCGCCACGCCTCCAGCTTGGGATGGCGGTTGGTCACCGGCACCAGGTACATCAGCCCGGTCTTGCGCTGGTCCTGCTGGAAGGTCGCAATCTTGCTTCCATCCGCCGACCAGGTCAGAATCGCGCCATCCGAGTGCTGCCATCCGGCGTTGTCGGTCGCGTAGCCGAAGTCCGGCACGCCGTCCGTGGTCAGCGCTCTCTCCTGGCCGGTAGCCACCACGCGGATCCACAGGTTGTTGTCCCGAATGAACGCCGCCAGCTTTCCGTCGGGCGACAGATTGTCCTGGCCTTTGCCGTGGCGCGCCGTGCCCTCGGTCGAGACCTCCGCAGGGCTGGGAGGCTTCGGCTCCTCTTTGCACATGGCCGCTGCCTGATCACAGTCAAAGACCCCATCGCTCGTCGTCACGGAGAAGCCGCCCTGCGCCAGCTCCGCAAAGTTGCTCACGCCCAGATGATCGGCCTCCACAGCGGCCGTCTTCACCGCAGGATTGGCAGCGTGCATCGCCGCAGTGATCGCGGCAGCCAGCTTCTGATTGTCGAACGCCGGCGCGACGGTACGGTGGACGGGGTCGGCGATCCCGTACATCGTGCCATGGACCCCGGGGTCGCGGTAGAACACCCGCCCGTCCGGCAGGTACTTCACGCCACGGATCGTATGATGCACCAGCCCATCCACGTTGTAGAACATCCAGCGCTCGGCTTGCGCGTAGTCCTGTCGGGTGTACACTTTCTGCGCAGCGGCCGGTAGCACGGCGGCCACTCCGGCAGCCAACCATCCAGCGATCATCCAACAACGGCGACTCAACATGGCAGGAATCATCCTCTTCTGAAAAATGTTTAGTCCGTAGACAACGGTCCCATCAGCCTATTCCAAAATCATCCCGGCGGCGAGTTCCTGCACGCGGATCCAGCACCTGGATCCCAGACCCCGAAGTCACACGCAGCCCGTTGACCTCGCGGCGCTCCAGCTTATCCGGCACCGCATCCGGCAGAAAAAAAGCGCGCCCCACAGGGGCTCCGTGGGACGCGCCGTTTCACTGCAACCGTACCGGTATTACATGTTCTCGATCATCCGGGTGGCGAACTGGCTGGTCTTGACCTTGGTCGCACCCTGCATCTGGCGCTCGAAGTCATAGGTGACGTACTTCTGCTCAATGGTCTTGGCCATCGACGACTCGATCAGGCGCGCCGCCTCGTGCCATCCCAGGAAGTCGAACATCATCACGCCGGAGAGAATCACCGAGCCCGGGTTGATCACGTCCAGATCCGCATACTTCGGAGCCGTTCCGTGGGTGGCCTCAAAGACCGCGTATCCATCGCCGATGTTGGCGCCCGGAGCGATGCCCAGACCGCCCACCTGCGCCGCCGCCGCGTCGGAGAGGTAGTCGCCGTTCAGATTGGTGGTGGCCAGCACGCTGTACTCGGAGGGACGCGTAACCACCTGCTGGAAGATCGAGTCCGCAATGCGGTCATTGATCATCAGCTTCTTCTTCCACTGACCGTTGCCGTGGGTAGCTCCGATCTTGGCGATGACATCCTTGACCTCCTGCACCACGGAGTCCTGGAACTCCTTGGCCGCAAAGCTCAGACCCGGCTCGACCATCTCCGCGTTCTGCTCCGGCGTCAGGTTCGAGTTGGCCTCCAGATTGCCCAGAATCCAGCTCTCGCGCTCTGTCACCGTCTCGTTGCGGAACTCCTGCGTCGCTACCTCGTAGCCCCACTCGCGGAACGCTCCCTCCGTAAACTTCTGGATGTTGCCCTTGTGCACCAGCGTGACGCTCTTGCGGCCTTCAGCGAGCGCAAACTTGATCGCCGCGCGCACCAGCCGCTTGGAGCCTGTCACCGAGATGGGCTTGATGCCGATGCCCGAGTCCAGACGGATCTGCTTCTTGCCGCCCTTCAACATCTCACCGTTCAGGAACCCGATCACCTTGGCCGCCTCCGGCGTGCCCTCCTGAAACTCGATGCCGGCGTAGATGTCTTCGGTGTTCTCGCGGAAGAGCACGATGTTCATCAACTCGGGATGCTTCACCGGGCTCGGCACGCCAGGATAGTACTTCACCGGCCGCACGCACTGGTAAAGGTCCATCAACTGCCGCAGAGCCACATTCAGGCTGCGGATGCCGCCACCCACAGGGGTCGTCAGCGGTCCCTTGATGGAGACCCGAAAAGCGACCGTTGCCTTCACCGTATCCTCCGGCAACCAGTTCTTGGTCTGGGCAAAGGCCTTCTCCCCGGCGAGCACCTCGAACCACTTCACCTTGCGCTTGCCGCCATAAGCCTTCTCCACGGCAGCATCAAAGACCCGCTCAGAGGCCTTCCAGATGTCGCGTCCGGTGCCGTCGCCCTCGATAAAGGGGATAATCGGATTGTCCGGCACGATGTATTTGCCATCTTTGTACTCAATAACCTGGCCGTCCTGCGGCACAGGAATTCCGTTGTAGCTGGTCTGCATTGTCCTTAAACTCCCAGAGGTTTTCGATCGAGATCAGTGGCTCGCAGCTCGACGTCCCTTTCGGTGCGCACTCACATCCGGACATCATCGTACTCCTCCGATACTTCACTTATCGAACCGCAAACCGATAAGCGAACGCGCGGAGAAGCTACCGCCGCTGATTTTCCAATTTTAACGCTCCTCGTCTCCACTCGCCTAACGCACCCCAAAACAGGGTCGTTTTCGGCACTCTTCCAGGGCGAGAAGCGCATGCCCCCGATGGATCCTGCGAGGCACAGATCCGCTCTTCCTGCTGCGAGCCAAAGCTCTGAGCAGGCTCCTTCATGGGCGGCTTTGCTTCCAACCCCGGTTTGTTGCGCCGCCAGACAGCAAGTGTCGGGCGATGGGGTGCTGCGCCATCCGGAGCCTTAAAAGAGCAGAGCCCGCCGATCAGCGGGCTCCGCTTACCGCACAAGACAGGCTTAGTTCAGCGTGGCGTCCAGAGTGATCTCTGCCGCCTTCAACAGCCGGGAGATCGGGCAGTTGACCTTGGCTGCAGCCGCGATCTCATCGAACTTGGCCTTCTCGATGCCGGGCACCACGGACTGGTTCGAAAGGTGAATCCGGGTCACCGTGGGGCCGCTCGGAAGCATCTCGAGGGTGACGGTCGCGGTAGTCTCCACCGAGGTCGGCGTGTGGCCGGCCTTGGCCAGTTCATTGGAAAAGGCCATGGAGAAGCAGCCCGCGTGGGCGGCGGCCACCAGTTCCTCGGGGTTGGAGCCGGTACCCTCTTCAAAACGGGACTTGAAGCTGTAGGGAGTATTGTGCAGCGTCTTGCTCTGGGTGGAGAGGCTACCGTGCCCAGCCTTGAGGTCGCCGTTCCATAGAGCGGTTGCTTTGCGGTCCATTCAAAAATCTCCTTTCGTGATTCGATGCAGTGCATGAGATGCGCGATGCGAGTCCGCACGTTGCGTCCGCCCCTCAGGTGGCTGGCCTGCCTGCGGTCCGGCTCGACGGGGACTGCCGCGCGCCATGCGCTCAGAGAGATCGCATAGAAATGAACCGCACCAGGAAGAGCACGGCCAGCAGATAGAGCATCCAGTGCTGGCGGCGGAAGCCTCCGGTGGCCAGTTCGAGCGCTGCAAAGCTGATCAGGCCGAAGGAGAGGCCGGTGGCGATCGAATAGCTCAACGGAATCGTAATCACCGTGAGGAAGGCAGGGATGGCGACTCGTGGCTCGTTCCACTCGATCGAAGAGGAACCCTTGAGCATCAACGCACCCACCAGGATGAGGGCAGGAGCCGTGGCGAAGCCGGGGATGGCCCCCGCAATCGGGGCGACAAAGATGGCTGCCAGAAAGAGTACGCCGGTCGTAATCGACGTAACGCCGCTGCGGCCTCCCGCTGCAACCCCGGCAGCGGACTCGATATAGCTGGTCACGGTGGAGGTCCCGGCCAGAGCCCCCACCACGGTAGAGGTCGCGTCGGCCAGAAAGATACGGTTCAGCCGGGGAATCGTATGATCCTCGCCGATCAGTCCGGCCTGCTCCGCAACGGCCACCAGCGTGCCGATGTTGTCAAACAGATCGACAAACAGGAAGACAAAGATGATCTCGAAGGCGTTCAGATGCAGCGCCCCGCGTATATCCAGATGCAGCGCCGTGGAACCAATCGCCAGAGGATTGAAGCTGGAGGGCTGGTACTTCACCTGATGCAGCAGGATGCCCAGGACCAGCGTTCCCAGCACCCCCAGCAGCATCGCGGCCTTCACCCGGTAAGCCTGCAGAATGGCAATCAGCAGCACCCCGAAGATCGCCAGCAGCGTCGCCGGCCGGTGCAGGTCTCCAAGCGCGACCACCGTCGCAGGGCTGCGCACAATGATGCCGGCGTTCACCAGACCGATAAAGGCGATGAACAGTCCGATGCCGCCCGCCACCGCGGCATGAAGTTGATGAGGAATCGCGCCCACCAGACGCTGGCGCACGCCACCCAGCGTCAGCACCAGAAACAGAATGCCGGAGAGAAAGACCGCGCCCAGGGCCGTCTGCCAGGGGATATCCATGCCTTTGACCACGGTATAGGTGAAGTACACATTCAGCCCCATCCCCGGCGCCAGAGCCAGCGGGTAGTTCGCCAGCAGTCCCATCAGGATGGACCCGATCGCCGCGCACAGGCAGGTACTCACCGTCACCGCAGCCAGCGGCATCCCCGTCTGCGAGAGGATGGCCGGGTTCACAAAGATGATGTAGGCCATGGTGATGAAGGTGGTAAAGCCGGCAAGAATCTCCGTTCGCCAGGTGGTCTGGTGCTCGGCGAAACGGAAGTAGGCTTCAAGACGGGAGCGCATGCGCAGAGAGAGACCGTCTCCTTCGTGACTGCGGGAAATCAAAGACCGTGGTCTCAGCATACATTCTGGCTTCCAGGCTGCCGTGCCGAACCCCGCGAGCTCAGCGCCCAGGGGAAGGCGGGTCCCGGACCACGGCTGGCTTAAGATAGGGTCATGACCTCAGAGGACGTGAAGCGGGTTCTCCATCTCCAGCCCCATCCGCGTGAGGGCGGGTGGTACAAACGCACCTGGGAGGCCGCTGAGCCACTGCCGCCGGAGGCCTTCCTCGATAGGCGATACGCTGGTCCGCGTCCAACCTCCACAGCGATCTACTATCTGTTGGAAGCCGACGCGTTCAGCCCCATGCACGTCCTGAAGAGCGACGAGATCTTTCATCACTACCTGGGCGATGCCGTGGAGATGCTGCAACTGCTCCCGGACGGCAGCAGCCAGCGGGTCATTCTGGGCCGGGAGATTGCATCCGGGCAGAGGCCGCAGTGGGTGGTGCGGCGCGGCGTGTGGCAGGGATGCAGGTTGCTGCGCGAGGGTTCAGGAGGCGAGAGGCAGAACTCCGGGCTCGTGGGACGGGGCTCGGGGCTGTCGCCCGGGGGCTCACGGCCGTCCCCCTCGCTTGGCTGGGCGCTCCTGGGCTGCACCGTCAGCCCAGGGTTCGAGTTTGAGGACTACGAGGAAGCGCGCGCCGGGGATCTCTTGGCCAAGTGGCCGCAGCAAACCGATCTCATCCGCGCCCTCACCCACGGCTGAGCCTCGGCACCGTACCCGCGAACCTCCACGTGAAGGCCCGTCGATGGGCCTGGACTTGCCATCCCCCAGTTCAACTCTGCGCAAAAGCCGCGAAAGCTCCGCCAAGAAAACGCTTTCTAGGGTAAACTTCGAGCGTTGGCGATTCCACTCTCCGATTGCGAGTAAACCTCCTTATGCGTCTGCAAAGCTACCTTCTGCCCAGTCTCTTGCTTACCGTTCTTCCGGCTGCAGCGCAGCAGCCGGTACCCCGCCTTCAGATCGATACCGCGACGATCGTCCGTCCGGCCAGCCCCGGGTTGTACGGTCTGATGACCGAGGAGATCAACCACTCCTATGAGGGAGGCTTGTACGCCCAGTTGATCAGCAACAACACCTTCCGCGGCAACTGGATGAGCGTGGAGGAGTGGGGCCTCGCCATCAAGGGCGATGCGCAGGCCACCTCCCAAGTGGACCCCAAAGATGGCCCCAGCGCAGCCCTGCCCGAGAGCCTGGAGCTGAAGGTCGCCTCAGCCTCACCGTCGAGTCCGGCAGGGGTGAGCAACCCTGGATACTGGGGCATCGCCGTGCGCCCGCATACCACCTACACCGGCTCGTTCTACGCCGAAGCTGCCCCGGAGATCGGCCCGGTGACGGTAAGCCTGATCGCCAACCAGTCCGGCGCCGTGCTGGCCTCCGCGCTGGTTGCCCTCGCGGGCAGTGGATGGCGAAACTATGCCTTCCAGCTCCACACCGGTCAGACCGAGAGCTCGTCTCAGAACCACTTTGAACTCACAGTCGCCCATCCCGGAACCCTGCATCTGCAGCTCGTTACCCTGTTTCCGCCGACCTTCAACGATCAACCCAACGGTGACCGGCCGGATCTGATGGAGAAGCTGGCGGCCATGCACCCCACCTTCCTGCGGCTCCCCGGGGGCAACTACCTGGAGGGAAACTCCATCAAGGAGCGCTTTGATTGGGAGAAGACGATTGGCCCGCTGGTGGACCGGCCAGGCCATCAGGGTCCGTGGGGCTACTGGTCCACGGATCAGTTCGGGCTGCTCGAGTTTCTGGATTGGACCGAGGATCTGCACGTTGAGCCCGTGCTGGCCGTCTATGCCGGCTACTCGCTGAAGGGTGAACATGTAAACCCGGGCAAAGACCTGGAACCTTATGTGCAGAGTGCGCTCGATGAGGTGGAGTATGTCACCGGCGACGCACACACCCGCTGGGGCGCTGAACGCGCGCGGGATGGTCATCCCGCTCCCTTCCCTCTCCACTACATCGAGATCGGCAATGAAGACTGGTTCGATCGCAGCGGCACCTATCCCGCGCGCTTTGCGCAGTTCGCGGAGGCGCTGCGCAAGCAGTATCCGCAGTACAAGCTCATTGCAACCGGACCGGTCCAGGAGAAGCCCGGCGATCAACCCGACGTCGTCGATGATCACTACTACAAGTCGCCGGAACAGATGTTCGCCCTGGTGCATCACTACGACGCCGCGCCGCGCACCGGCCCCAAGGTCTTTGTGGGCGAGTGGGCAACGGTCTCCGCAACGCCCACGCCGGACTTTGGCGATGCCCTGGGAGACGCCGCCTGGATGACCGGCATGGAGCGCAACAGCGATCTGATCCAGATCGCCAGCTACGCTCCACTGTTTGTCAACGTTCATGACGACGCCTGGACGACCAACCTCATCGGCTACGATGCAAACTCCAGCTACGGCTCGCCAAGCTACTATGCGCAGTGCCTCTTCGCCGCGCACATGGGCGATGCCATTCCGCAGAGCTCACTGACCGGGGTCAGCCCCTCGGCCCGCTTCTTCTACTCGGTGACCGAGTCGCGGCAGAAGCGGGTACTCCACCTGAAGCTGGTGAACGCCACGACGCTGGCCCAGCCTCTGGAGCTGGCCTTGGAGAACGCAGGGGCCGGAGAGCATGTGGCCACCGTCTACTCCCTCCATGGGGCCACCTTCGCCGCTACCAACACCCTCCAGAGTCCCACGGCGATCCATCCGGTGCAGAGCTCCCAGCACTTCAACGGCACAGATCTGAAGCTCACCGTTCCCGCACTGACTATCGAGGTCATCGATCTTCCGTTGAAGTAGAGCCTGCATCCCGCGGGTGCAACGGACACCCACGGAAAGGGGCTGCGCAGGCGCATTCGGCCTGCCGCAGCCCCTTTTCCATCGCTCACGGCTCTCTGCCCCTACACCACGTAGAGGCTGACGTACTGCTCCACCGGTGTGGCTTCCAGAATGGCCTGGTCCAGAGAAGCGTTCAGGATGCGATCGCGAACCTCCGGGGAGAAGCGGCGATCGAGGTTGGCCCGGAACTTGTCCAGCAACAGAGGAACACCGTCGTTGCGGCGCAGCCGGTGGCCGATGGGGTACTCCACCACCACCTCCGGCAGATGGGCGCCATCCGTGGTCTGGACGCTGAGAGCGTTGGCAATCGAGCGCTTGTTTGGATCGTGATAGTCCTCCGTGAATCGTTCCTCTTCGACGCAGTGGATGCGGGAACGAAGCGAGTCAATCTGTGGACCCAGAACGGGGTCGCAGGCCACCGAATCCTCATAGTCCTGGGCGGTCAAACTGCCGGTAATCAACGCCACCGCCACCATGTACTGGATACAGTGGTCGCGGTCGGCCGGGTTGTTCAACGGGCCCTGCTTGTCGATGATGCGCATGCAGGCCGAATGCGTGCGAATGGTCACACGCTGGATGGCTGCCGCGGACTTGCCCATCCCGGCCAGTTGGTGATGCAGCCGGATGGCCGCCTCCACCGCCGTCTGGGCGTGGAACTCGGCGGGAAAGGAGATCTTGAACAGGACGTTCTCCATCACATAGGAGCCATAGGGACGCTGGAACTTGAACGGCTGACCCTTGAAGCTGACATCGTAAAATCCCCAGGTCTTGGCCGTCAGCACTGAGGGATAGCCCATCTCACCGGTGCTGGCGATCAGCGCCAGCCGAACCGCACGCGAGGTGGCGTCGCCGGCCGCCCAGGACTTTCTGGAGCCGGTGTTGGGAGCGTGCCGGTAGGTGCGCAGCGCCTGGCCATCCACAAAGGCCAGCGAGACCGCGTTCAGCGTCTGCTCGCGCGTCAGCTCCAGCAACTGGCAGACCACCGCCGTGGAGGCCACCTTCACCAGAATCACATGGTCCAGTCCCACCCGGTTGAAGGCGTTCTCCAGCGCCATGCAACCCTGAATCTCGTGGGCTTTGATCATCGCCGTCAGCACATCGTGCATGCGCAGCGGATGACCATTGCGACTCAGCCAGTCGGCTACCGCCAGAATCGCGCCCAGGTTATCCGAAGGATGGCCCCACTCCGCGGCCAGCCAGGTGTCGTTGAAGTCCAGCCAGCGGATCATCGTACCGATATTGAAGGCAGCCTGCACCGGGTCCAGCCGGTACGACGTGCCCGGGACACGCGCTCCATGATGCATGGTCAGGCCCGGAACCAGGGGACCGAGGAGTTTGGTGCACGCCGGAAACTCCAGCGCCTGAAGGCCGCAACCCAGCGTGTCCAGCAGACACAGGCGAGCCGTCTCATAGGCCAGTTGGCTGGTGATCTTGTAGTTGAGTGCGTAATCGACGATATCGGCGATCGGCTGGTCAAAGTGCGGGTGGGCGATCGAATTCGGTGCGGACATAGACTCCTCGGAGATGGTGGTGGAGAGCTTCGGACTCCCGGGACGGAAGAAGAGGTAACACGTGGTGCAACTGTGGGCAAAGACCGCCCGGAGCTGTAGCGTGACTAACCGCGCTGGGCGAGAGGGACAAAAGCAAGGTTCTCCGGACCTGTGTAGTTGGCGCTGGGGCGGATGATCTTCCCATCCGCGCGCTGCTCCATCACGTGCGCGGACCAGCCGCTGGTGCGCGCCATGGCGAAGATGGGGGTGAACATCGCCGTCGGAATGCCCATCGTGTGATAGGCCGCCGCCGAAAACCAGTCCAGATTCGGAAACATCCGCTTCACCTCCCACAGCACAGACTCCAGCCGTTCGGCGACGTCGTAGATGCGCAGGTCGCCGGCAGCCTCGGAGAGATCGTGCGCCACCTTCTTGATCACCGCGTTGCGCGGGTCGCTGATGGTATACACCGGATGCCCGAAGCCAATGATGACCTCCTTGCTCTCGATGCGCCGGCGGATATCGGCCTCCGCTTCGTCGGGCGAGCCGTAGCGCTGTTGAATCTCCAGCGCCACCTCGTTGGCTCCGCCGTGCTTTGGCCCCTTCAACGCTCCAATCGCTCCAGCGATGCAGGAGTGCACATCCGAGCCTGTCCCGGCGATCACCCGGGCCGTAAACGTAGATGCGTTGAACTCATGCTCGGCGTAGAGAATCAACGAGGTGTGCATGGCGCGAACCCACTCCGGGCTGGCCGGCCGGCCGTGCAGCAGATGCAGAAAATGCCCGCCGATGCTGTCATCCTCGGTCTCCACCTCAATGCGATGGCCGGAGTGCGAAAAATGATACCAGTACAGCAGCATCGAGCCCAGCGAGGCCATCAAACGGTCGGCGATGTACAGCGCAGAGGGCTCCGTATACGGCTGGGGTTCGGTCTCCACCGTGGCCAGCATGGAGACGCCCACCCGCAGCACATCCATGGGGTGCGCCGTCGCAGGAACCTGCTCCAGCGCTACCTTCACCGGTTGCGGCAGGCCGCGCAGACCGACCAGACGCTGCTTGTAGTGCCCCAACTCCTGCGCATTCGGCAGCCTGCCGTAGAGCAGCAGATGGGCTATCTCTTCAAACTCACAGTGGGCAGCCAGATCCAGGATGTCGTAGCCGCGGTAGTGCAGGTCGTTGCCGCTGCGCCCCACCGTGCATAGAGCCGTGTTGCCGGCCGCGACCCCGGAGAGTGCGACGGACTTCTTAGGCTTGAAACCCGGGGTGGCGGCGATGCTCTGTGTCTCCGGATGCGAAGCAGTACTCATATTCCTCCTCTTGAAAAGGCCCGGGGGCATAGACCCGGGCGTCGCTACCGCAGTTCAGGCTCCTCTCAGGCAGATCAGAGCCGGTGTGGAGGCAGATCTACCGGCTGACCTGGCGACTCCTCCTGATCCTTACGGCTACCTCTCGCGCCTGGCTTCCCTTCTCTCCGGCTCTCCGTTCCTTGGCTCTCCGTTCTTCCTCTCCCGTCATTCGCTCTTCTTTTTGCCAGGTCGCTTCCCTCGGCTCTGCGCCGCCTTGTCGTCCTTCGCCTGCACCGGCTCCTGGTTCTTCTGCCGGCTGGTTCTTTTCTCTCCAATCTCCTCCATCGCTTCCCGGGCAAACAGCCGATCGAGCTTCTGCTCGTAGGCGTGGTAGCCCAGGAAATCGTAGAGCTCGGCCCGGGTCTGCATGGTCTTGACCACCCGCCGTTGGGTGCCATCCGCGCGGATGTGCCGGTAGACGCTCAGTGCGGCGGCGTTCATGGCGCGGAAGGCGGAGAGCGGATAGAGCGCCAGGGAGACCTCCGCGCTGCGCAGTTGGCTCAGCGTGAACAGCGGCGTCGATCCAAACTCCGTAATGTTGGCCAGGATGGGCACCCCGGTGCGCCCGGCGAAGGCGCGGTACTGGCTCAGCTCCGCAACCGCCTCTGGAAAGACCATATCCGCTCCGGCCTCCACGCATGCGGCGGCACGGTCCAGCGCGGCGTTCAAACCCTCCGACGCCAGCGCGTCGGTGCGCGCCATGATCACGAAGGCGGGGTCCGTGCGGGCGTCCACCGCCGCCTTGATGCGGTCGACCATCTCCGCCGTGGGGACGATCTGCTTGTTGGGACGATGGCCGCAGCGCTTGGCCTGTACCTGGTCCTCGATGTGGCAGCCCGCAGCACCGAACTTGATCAGCGAGCGGACCGAACGGGCCAGATTGAAGGCGCCGCCAAAGCCCGTATCGATGTCCACCAGCAGCGGCAGCGGACAGACGTCGGTGATGCGCCGCACGTCGGTGAGCACATCGTCCAGAGTCGAGATTCCCAGATCGGGCATACCCAGCGAACCTGCGGCCACTCCGCCTCCGGAGAGGTAGAGCGCCCGGTAACCCAGCCGCTGCGCCATCAGCGCGTGGTATGCATTGATCGCGCCTACCACTTGCAAGGGGTGTTCAGCCTTGATGGCCGCGCGGAGCTTTCCTCCTGCCGTGGTGGCTTGCAGCGTCTCACTCATCCGTTTATTTCCTCGTCCAAGAAGAAAAACCAAGTTGACAGCGTTGTTCGAATGCTTGGCAGTGATCTTGATCACTGCCAGGAGTTTCATCCTCGAATCCGACGATAACGAAAGTCAAATCCCTGCCCGCTCCGTCTGCCACCCGCTGCACCGTCCCCGCGGTCACAGGCCCCACCCAGCCTCGCGTCAAGCGGACGCGGCGGGCCATCCAGCGGGCGCAGCAGATCCTCAAGCAGCCGGTGTGCATCATTGGGCAGGCGGGCTCGTTCCCCTTGGGGCAGGCGGCGCGCCTCCCTGGGCCGGCTTTGCCGGGCAGGCGCACGCGCGGAAGCCTGCCGCATCCGGATCTGTCATGGCGCAGGCGTAGAGAGGCCAGGCAATGGACTCCAGCATCTCCAGCTTTTGCACCTTCGACAACTGGCCTGGTTGGAGGATCGCGGCCCTGCTGTCACTGAGTACCCCGGCGTAGAAGTACTGCTGGTAGGAGCGGCTCACCGGATTCAACCCGGAGGGATCCCCAAGAAAGATGCCGGTGAGCTTCTCCAGCGAGCGGCCGGAGAGATCGGGAAGGTGATAGGTGGACGCGTAGCTGTACTCCTTGCTCCAGACCTTCTGCCCCCCAGCCTCTTCCCTGGCGACATAGACCGAATAGTCCTTCACCACGGCGGTCTGCGGATCCACCTGGGCGACGGTGAAGGAGGGGTGGTTGCCGTCAATCGGGGAGATCGAAGGAATCAGCTTTCCGGGTACGGGAGCGGAGAGGCCGCTGCTGCTGGAACCGCCAAAGACACGAACCTCGTCCATGTGGGTATGGCCAAAGAGAGCAAGACGGATCACATCCGGATAGGCGGCGATGGTCCGGGCCAGATCCGCAGAGCGCAGAAACTGCTCGGGGTCCTGACCAGCGCAGACGTTGCGTGCACGGGTAAAGGTTCGATAGACGTCGATGCCGGGTGGAATGTGCGCCATGATCCAGACCTGCTGATGCGCAGCCCGGGCTGCGGCGAGTTGGGCGCGAAGCCATGCGATCTGCTCGCCGGCGGCCGCCGCAGCCCCATCCCCGTGGCACCCTGCGTAATGGCTGGACTCGAAGAGGTCCTGCAGGATGATCATCCGGGAGGAGCGCATCGCGGCGGGGAGCGCCAAATTAACGTCTCCCAGTTGAGGGTAGGTCTGCAGAATGGCCGAACCGTTGGCGACGGAGCGAGCCGCCGCGGCGAAGCTCCGGGCTGAGGCCTGCAGAAAGGCGCTGCCTGGATCTTCCTCGTAGTCGTGGCAACCTGAGTCGTTGTTTCCCAGGGCAAAGTAGATGGGGGAGTGGGGAAAGGTGGCCCGCAACTGCAACGTGATGAAGGCTACCGTGCGGGACGCGAACGCGGACAGTTCAGCGGCTCCGGCGTCCGGCGCCAGGGCGTGAAATCGGCAGTCGAACTGATGGGCCAGAAGGTCACCGGAGACGGTAACGAACAGCGGATCGGGCTGCTGCGCGTGCTCCGCCTGCAGGCTGGAGGCCAGCAGCTCCGGCGGTGTATCCACGCCTTTGGCGTTGCACCTGGCCTGAAGCCTGGCAAACGCCGCAGCCTGATCCGGCGAGGCCGGAGCAGAGAGGATGGCCGCCCAACCGCTGGCGGAGGCAGAACGAAGCTGCGCAAATCGGGCGGGATCGTGGAATGGATCCAGATGGACGTCAGACAGCATCAGAACCGCCACCGGTCTCCGCGAACGCGGCGCCGGGGAAACGGATGAAGACGAAGACGCGATGGCCAGTGAAGCAAGACAGAGCAGACCGGCCAGCGACAGGAGATAGGAAGATTTCAACCTCGGGCACCTCGCTGCGGCAGTGGATCGATTATCCTTGCACATCTGCTGACGAGTGTAGCCCGGATATGTGTAGACTGATTGCCAAGACGGCGCATGGGGAGCAGGGTAACCTATGAGACGTGTCGAGTTCGCTGAGCTGCAGGGGCGGATGGAGCTGGTTCTGCTGGCGCTGGGAGTTGCACCGGCCCGTGCGGCCCTTGGGGCAAAGCTGATGGCGGAGACGGATCGTGATGGGGTGCGGACCCACGGTATCGCTCGCCTGCCGCGGTTTGCACAGTGGGTGCAGAGCGGACTGATCGATCCCCGTGCCGGACCCGAGAAGGTGGCTGGCTTCGGCGCCATCGAACGCTGGACAGGACGGCGAGGCCCCGGAAATCTGGCTGCCTACTCCGCCATGCAACGCGCCATGGAGCTGGCCCGCGAGCATGGGCTGGGATGCGTGGCCCTGGCCGACACCTCCCACTGGATGCGCGGTGGAACCTATGGATGGCAGGCGGCCGATGCGGGCTTTGCCTCCATGTGCTGGTCCAATACGCTGCCGAATATGCCTCCGTGGGGAACCGGCAGCGCCGCTCTGGGAAACAATCCTCTGGTGGTGGCCATCCCGCGCCGCGTCCTCTCGCAGGGTGAAGGCGCAGGCCACTCCGCCCCCATCGTACTCGATATGGCCATGAGCCAGTTCTCCTACGGGGCCCTGGCCTCGTATCGCGCCCGCGGCGAACCTCTCCCGGTGCCCGGCGGCTACAACGAGTACGGTCGGCTCACCACCGATGCGGCGGCGATTGAACGCTCCCATCGGGCCCTGCCCATCGGCTACTGGAAGGGATCTGGCCTGGCCTTTGTGCTGGACGTCCTGGCGGCCATGCTGAGCGGAGGGCTGGCAACGCACGATCTCTCTCCGGACCCGCTCCAGGAGGTGGGGCAGTCCCAGGTCTTTCTGGCCATCGCTCCAGCCTCCGTAGAGACCATCGAAGAGCTGAGCCGCTTCGCCCAGGGCGCCGGTGTGGCGCAGCGGGCCATCGACGCCCTGCACGCTGCCAGACCGCTGCAGGCTGGCGAATCGGTTCGTTATCCGGGTGAGGGAACCCTGCGCAACCGCGAAGAAAGCATGCTGCTGGGCGTTGCCGTGGAAGATGCCGCCTGGGAGGCCTTCGTGCAGTTGGAACTCGAACTCTCCCACGCATGAAGGCTGCGCGGGCGGAAGGAACCTGTGGCACGGTGCTGGGATCTTAACCCGGAACGGAGGAGAGGCTCGCCTCTCCTCCGTTCCGCACCGCCTCTCGATCCTCTCCACTACATGTTCGTGTGCCCGTGGCGCATGGCCTCATTGAAGCTGGGCTTGATAAAGGCCAGCGCCTCGCTCACCTGGGCGCGGTAACCATCCTCCTGGCCGCGCAGCTTGTCACTGGCCGTAGCCCACTCGCCGCTGCCATCCATGGCGATCAGCCCGTCTGCCGTGAGCGCCTGCGCGGTCCGCTTCAGATCCGCAACGCTGCTGTCGAGGTACTGCGCGTCACGGGGATCGGCGATCCAGACCGCCTGGCCGCCGCCCAGGACGTGCGAGAGCCAGAAGACCTTGGCCGCGAGATAATCGCTGCGCTGCCGCTCAGTCGTGTCGTTGAAGATGAAGATCTGCTGCTTCATCGAGTAGTAGCGCGTGGTCACCGGAACAGGCTGGCGGTTACCGGACTGCACCAGTTCAAGCTGGCCCTGGTCCATGGTCTTGCGCACCGCGTTGTAGATGACCCCTTCCGCAAACGGCTGCTCCAGGGCCACCAGAACCGACGCAAAGGTCTGCGTCATGGAGGCGGAGACCTCGGCGTGCAGCTTGCTGTCACGCCCATCCTCCAGCCGGACGCTTCCATGCACAATGAAGGTATCCGCACCGGAGGTGGAGCTATGGAAGGGCCAGCCGAAGTGGCTAAAGCTGAGCGGTAACCCGTGCAGCGTCAGGTGGACGTCCGGGCGAGGGTTGCGCAGCCGCTGCGCCACCTCGCTCAGGTAGACCGCCAGCAACGCCGCAACCTTTGGGTCCGCGGCGTCAAAACCCTGGCTGAGTTCGAGCAGCTTCTCGGCCGCAGGACCGGAGCGCGACGCGGCGCCGCCGGCCAGCGTCAGGATGGAACGCGTAGTGGGCGCGCCGGTAAAGTCTGTGCCGGAACCGGCCGGCATCAGGTTCAGGCCGGCTTTGTGCGCGGCCGCTTCCAGCGCCGGTGAGAGTTGCGTGGATGTAGTCATGGGAGTGTTCCTCGTGCCTGAGATAGCAGGGTCTATTTTAGTGCAATCTCCCGGCTGCCGGGTCGGCCGGAGCGAGCGTCGTGCCGTCTTCACACCATCTCCGCGACGACGCCGCACACCCCAAACCCGCTGGTGATCTAGAATGGCTTGGCTATGGCATTCAAGTATCAAGGCGTTGACTTTATCTCTTTTGACTCTCTGCTCTCCGAAGACGAGCTTCTGGTTCGCAGCAACACCCGCTCCTTCATCGAAGACCGACTGATCCCCATCATCGAGTCCTGCAACCGCGAGGGCCGCTTCCCTCGCGAGCTCATCCGGCCCATGGGCGAACTTGGTTTCTTTGGCGCCACCCTGCCGGACTACGGCTGCGCCGGCATGAACAACGTGGAAGCCGGCCTGCTCTATCAGGAGATGGAGCGCGGCGACTCCGGCATCCGCAGCTTTGCCAGCGTCCAATCGGCCCTGGTGATGTATCCCATCCACACCTTCGGCTCCGCGGACCAGAAGGCGCAGTGGCTGCCAAAGCTGGCCACCGGCGAGAAGATTGGCTGCTTCGGCCTCACCGAGCCGGACTTCGGCTCCAACCCCGGTGGCATGCGTACCCGGGCCCGCCGAGAGGGCGACGAGTTCATCCTCAATGGCGAGAAGATGTGGATCACCTCCGGCAGCATCGCCGACGTGGCCGTGATCTGGGCCAAACTGGAAGATCCGTCCTCCGACAAGGAGCCGCGGATCCGCGGCTTCCTGGTGGAAACGGACCGGCCGGGCTTCTCCGCTCAGGACGTGCACGGCAAGTGGTCGCTGCGCGCCTCGGTCACCTCCGGCCTCTCGCTGCAGAACGTCCGCGTTCCTGCAACCAGCCTGCTGCCCGGCAGCGACGGCCTCAAGTCGCCCCTGGAGTGCCTCAGCCAGGCGCGCTACGGCATCGCCTGGGGAGCCATCGGCGCGGCCATGGCCTGCTACGACACCGCGCTGCAGTACGCCAAACAGCGTAAGCAGTTCCGCAACCAGCCCATCGCCAGCCATCAACTGGTGCAGGAAAAGCTGGCCTGGATGATCACCGAGATCACCAAGGCGCAGCTCCTCGCCCTCCAGGTGGGCCGCCTCAAGGATCAGGGCAAGGCCGGCTTCCAGCACATCTCCATGGCCAAGCGCAACAACGTCTGGATGGCCCTGGAGTGCGCCCGTCTCTCCCGCGACGTCCTCGGAGCCAACGGCATCGCCGACGACTACCCGATCATGCGCCACATGATGAATCTGGAATCCGTCAAAACCTACGAGGGCACGCAGGACATCCACACCCTGATCATCGGCCAGAGCGTCACCGGCGTCGCCGCATATTAGAGCAGATTCCCCGGGAGATCGAGGTTGCAGAGAAGCGTTACGGCTGTGCCCTTACGGGGTGCTGCCTGCGCTCTGCAGCCGCGCCATCTTCATCTTCAGTTGCTCAATATCCTGCGCCTGCAGGTCCGGTCGTACACTCTCGCGAAGCTGCAGCGCCTTTTGATACTGCGCCATCGCCGCAGCCTTCTGCCCCTCGGCGGCGAACACATCGCCCAGCGTGTCCTCCACCTGGCCGGACTGCGGCGCCAGCCGCGCCGCATCCTCGGCCTTGGTCAGGGCAGCGGCCAACTGTCCGTCGTCGATCAGATCCTCCGCTCCCTGCGCCTCCGCCAGCGCCGCAGCCAGCGGAATCCTGAACGTGCCCTGATACACATAGACCCCATGCTGAATCACAGCCACCGGCTTGATCTTCCAGAACTGCCCATACGGATTCAGGCTCCCGTCGCCAAACTCGATCCCCTCCAGATCAGAGGCGCTGATCAGCACCGTCCCGCTGATCACCGGAGGCACCTGCACCGGCACATCCAGCCACCACAGAAGATTAGCCGTCGGTAACCGCCGGCAGGGAATCCCGTAGTCCTTCGCGTCGATGGATCCATCGGGAAAGTAGACGAACCAGCAGTCGGTGATGTGCCTCTGGTCCAGATAAACCTTCACCGCCTTCAACTGCTGTCCCCAATCCGTATTGGCGTCGCCCAGGTAGCGGTCCACCCTCTCCGGCCCGCCCCAGGCCCGATTGCCATACGCCATGTAGGCCGGTGAGACCTGCACCGAGGTGAGCGCCTGCCAGACCAGCAGCGTCGCCAGCAGCCAGCCCCAGCGAAGATCCCATTGCCGCAGTAGCGTCGCCGTGCCGCCCACCAGCACATACAGGAACGCGTACACCGGCAGCATATGGCGTATGCCAATGTCCATATTCGCGCTCATTGAGATCGCCAGGTACACCGCAACCGGCGAGAGCAGAAAGATCAGATCCTTCGCTGCACACTTCGCCCCACCCCCTCCGCCGGACCGCGCCGTGGGCGAGCGGCGGTAACCCCACCACGCCAGCGGTGTCAGCGCCAGCAGCAACAGGAACGGCAGCGTGGACTTGATCAGCAGGGCCACCGGAAAGTACTCCCAGTTGCCGTGCGGGTATACCTTCCCCCAGAAGTAGCTGGTATCGTCGTAGGCGATCTGCTGGGTGTTCTCCAATCCCCACAGATACCCCTCCGGCAGCACCTTGTAGTGAGCCAGCAGCCCCAGCATGCGGGCATCGCGCTGATCCCGCATCTGGGTCAGATACTCCGCCAGCGGCGGATTCAGATCCTTGCCAACAGGCGCCGCCCGGTACCTGAACCCGTAGAAGCTCCACACCACCACCCAGGCGATCAACCCCACCGCCAGCAGCGCCTCGCTCCTCCGCCACAGCACGTCCCAGCCCTGCGCGGCCCGACCCTTCTCCGCTGCCTCCGATCCCGGCTCCTGGAGAGCAGCCGGTCTCCGCACTGCTGCCAGCACCGCCTCCAGCACCACGATCAGCGCCAGAATTGGCAGCAGAAAGATCCCCGTGTACTTGGCGGAGAGAGCCAGCCCCAGCGCCACCCCCGCCACCACAAGCCGCACCAGGCTCCGCCGCCGGCAGTACCTGTAGAAGCTGTACACCGAGGCCAGGAAGCAGCAGGCCGCTCCCACATCCGTCGTGACCATCGCTCCGTGGGCCAGGAAGTTCGGATCGAAGACAAACAGAGCCAACGCAAAGATCCCACCCTCAAACCCGAACATCTCCTCCGCAAACAGATAGATCAGCAGGCCCAGCGCCAGGGCGTAACTCATCGCCGCCATCCGCGCCGGGAAGAGCACGCGGTCGCCGCCGTTGCCGAACACAAACACCCGTCCATCCAGAAACGCCTCAGTCGGATCCTCCCGCCCCAGATTCGGCGGCACCGTGAGACGCATCCGCAGCAGAGGCAGCGCCGCGGTCAGCTTGATCAACGGCGGCACCTCGGGATTCAGGCGGTAATCGTCGAACTTCCAGATCGTGTAGCCGTCCAGCAGGTGATGCGGCTCATCCCAACTCGAGGAGGTCGCCCGGGCAACGTGCACCAGTTGCAGCGCCTGCAGAAGCAGCAGTGAAACAACGCAGACCACCCGCACCCATCGCCTCTTCTGCAACCTCAAAGCGCCCTGCAGCCTCAACGCCGCCATCCCGCTCTTCCCCCTCCGTATCGCCAGTATGCACCCGCGCCACGACCGGCGCAGGCCATCCTCTCGATCCACGGCAACGTCGTGCCAAACCCAATCTCTACCGAGAGCTGAAAGCAGCAACGCCGCAACCAGGCCCTCCAACCCCTACATTCGCCCAGACACATCGCGGAGCCCACCACGCTTTACTCCGCCACGCGAAGCCGCTCGCCGTCCGCGTAGGACGACCGCACCCGCTCCATGGTCTCCAGATAGAACGCCAGATTGTGAATCGAGTTCAGCGCAGCTCCCAGAGCTTCACCGCTGGAGAACAGGTGGCGCAGGTAAGCCCGCGTGTATCTCCGGCAGACCATGCATCCGCAGCCCTCGTCCAGCGGCCGCTGATCCTCGGCGTTATCCAGCTTCTTCACATTCACCCGCCGCACCGCGCTGCTGCGATCCTTCGGGTCCTCACGCACAAAGACCAGGCCATGTCGGCCGGCGCGCGTGGGCAGAACACAGTCCATCATATCCACGCCCATGCGCGCGTACTCCTCAATCTCATCGGGATACCCCACGCCCATCACATAACGCGGCTTGTCCGCGGGCAGATATTCGAGTGTCCGGGCGATCATCTCGCGGGTCACCTCGCGCGGCTCGCCCACGGCCAGCCCGCCGATCGCATAGCCCGGCAGATCCATCTCCACCAGCCGCAGTGCACTCTCCCGGCGAAGGTCGGCGTACATTCCGCCCTGCACAATCCCAAACAAAGCCTGATGCCTGCCCTCGCCGGGAAGGCCGGGCTGCGCCCACGGCGTCTCCTGCCGATGTTCCATCCAATACCGCTTCGAGCGCTCGGCCCAGGCGTGGGTCAGAGCCATGGAGTCCCGCGTCCGCTCCCAGCTCGCCGGCGTCTCTACGCACTCGTCAAAGACCATCATCACGTCCGCGCCCAAGGCGATCTGCACCTCCATGGAGTGCTCAGGAGAGAAGAAGTGGCGGCTGCCATCCAGATGAGAACGAAACTCCACGCCCTCCGGCGAGATCTTCCGCAGCTTGGCCAGGGAGAAGACCTGGAAGCCGCCGGAGTCGGTCAGCATGGGCCGCTCCCAGCTCATGAACCGATGCACCCCGCCCAGCCGCCGGATCAGCTCATGGCCGGGCCGCAGATAGAGATGGTAGGTGTTGGCCAGGATGATCTCGGCGTTCAGGCTCTCGAGCACTCCCTGCTCCACAGTCTTCACCGTGGCCGCGGTTCCCACCGGCATAAACACCGGAGTCTGCACCACGCCATGGGGCAGCGTCAGCTCCGCCCTCCGCCCGCCGCCCGCGCTGCTGGCGGCAATCTTGAAAAAAAGAGACATCGACATTCATTGTAGAAGGGCAGTGTGCTCCTCCACAGCAGCATCGCGAAGACTCTTCCACGGCCAACTCGGCGCTGACCGTGGTACACCTCGGGAGTCGCCGGCCAAAGGATTCGGAAGCATCCCGCTTCGCTCAACAGACGGAATCCCTCCCGCACGCGTATGCTGTTGGCACCAGACCCCGGCCCCCGCCAGACCTGTTTGTCGGAGGAACAAAGATGCGCCCCGTTTCGCGCCGCTCTGTCTGTACCCTTCTGCTGCTTAGCCTGCTCGCCGACCTTCACGCCCACGCCACAGCCCCACAGCGCCGCTGCGGGTGACCATCGGCAACCCGATTGCTGCGCTCACCGTCCCGTGGTGCTTTCATCCCGGCGACAATATGGCTTGGGCGCAACCCGGCTACGACGACTCCGCATGGCCGACCATGGACCTGACACCGTCTGCGGGTTCCATCGACCCCACCATCGGCAGCAACGGCTTTGTCCCCGGCTGGACGGCCAAAGGCTACCCGAGGCTGACGGGCTATGCCTGGTACCGGATCCAGGTGGAGGCGAGCAGCGGAGACGGCGATGCGGTCCCACCCTTGGCCATCCGCATGCCGGAGGATGTCGACGACGCCTACCAGGTGTACGTGGACGGGCATCTGACGGGAGAGATGGGCCACTTCCGGTCGCAAGGGGTTTCCTATATCAGCGCCCGGCCGCGCTGCTCGCCGTACTCAACACGCGCATGATCGGCCGCAGCAGCGGCGGCTTTACCACCTGCCTGGTGGTCCGCGTGGAGGCCGATGGCACGGCGATAGCCGCCAACGCCGGCCATCTGGCGCCCTATCTCAACGGGCTTGAGGTCTCCGTGGCCAACGGGCTTCCGCTGGGTTTGAGCGCAAGCGCGAGCTATGAGGAGACCGTCTTCCGCATAGCAGCCGGCGACCGGCTGACCCTGATCACCGATGGAGTGGTGGAGGCCCGCCGGGAGACCGGCGAGCTGTTCGGGTTTGAACGCGCGGCGGAGATTGCGCAGAACTCCCCAGCGGAGATCGCAGCAACCGCCCAGCACTTCGGCCAGGAGGACGACATCACCGTGCTGGGCGTGGCGCGGCTCTCCACCCAGCCGGCCACGGCACGCGAGCTGCCCGACCTCTTCTCCGCGCCTGCCTGATCGCGCCCGGCGCAGCATCATCCCAGCCTCAAGGATGCGGAGGCGTTGGCGGCGTCGGAGGCGTTGGCGGTGCAGGTAGCTGGCCCATCATTCCGCCCAGCGCGCCTAACTGCCCCAGATCCGCCAATGATCCCCTTCCGCTCATGTGGATGAAGGTCAACTCCCTCGGCTCGACCGTCATGATCACCATCTCGCTGCCCTGGTTGTTGGGCAACGCACGGTTGCAGATGTCCGTCGAGGACTGATCCTTGCTCTCGGACGTATGGATGAAGCAGTTCCAGCCCCCCGTATGCAGCTTCTGCCGATAGGCGTCCACATCCTTCATGTTGTACATCCCCGGCTGCGGATACTTGTAGCTCCGCACCACCATCAAGTGCATCTTTCTGGCCACTTGGCCGCCGCTCTTGCCGCTCACCATCCCCAGCATCTCCGGCCCCAGATTGACGTCCGTCACGTCGCTTGCGCCCTTGGCAAACCTCTCCGTACCCGCAAACAGCTCATCCTTGCCTTGGGGAGCGCCGATGGTCACCATCCGCGCCTGCGCCTGGTTCTGGTCCTGCATGGATACCGCCGGAGCGAACGTCTGCCCAGCAGCCGCCGCAACCAACATCGCCGCCGCCATCAGCATCCCCGCCACTGTCATCCCAACTCGCCTCACGCCCATCTCCGGCTCCTTCCGCTTCCTCAATCTTGCAGACCTCTGCTCTCGAACCCTCGCCAACCTACTGGCCCAGGTTCACCCCAGCCTGCCGCAACTGCTCCCGGGTCTGCTGGAGAGCATGATCGGTAACCCGGACCGCTGCCGTGAACTGCTCGTCCGCCAAGGCAACCCGCTCCTGGCGCAGACGCCACTCCCGGACTCCCAGGGTTCCCAAGAGCAGCGCCGCCGCCAGCGCGCCAACCGCCCATCTCCGCGGCTTCCGCAGAACGTACACCAGCCCGCCCCGGCTCGGCCGGAACCAGCCGCTCCCACCCCTGCGCAGCTCTTCCTCCGCCTCGACCGCCGCAGCCACTGACTTCGCCAGCGTCTCCGGCGCATCTACCCGCTGCAGCGCCCTCTGCAGGCTCTGCTCAAACTCGTCCATCGCCTCCCGCTCGTCCATCGGCTCCCGCTCATCCTGCCCGTTCATCGCACATACTCCTTCAATGTCACCGCGGCCTTTCGCCTCAACAACTGCAAGCCGCGCTGCAGATGGCTCTTCACCGTCGCCACAGGCTGCCCCAGCAGCGTCGCAATCTCATCGGGACTCATCTCCTCCTGGTAGCGCAGCACCACAGCCACTCGCATCGCCTCCGGCAGGGTCTGCAGCAACTCCTCCAGCCTCGCTGTCAACGCCGCGTTCAACTCCGCGCTAAGGGGTGCACCACCGCCCTGCGCGGCTGCATCCGAACTGTGCTGCTCCTCCAGCCACTCCTCCGCCGCGGACTCCGGCCGCACCGCCCTTCGCCGCAGAGCATCCGTCGCCCGATGCACCGTCACCCGGCGCAGCCAGAACCGCACATGATCTTCGCTCTCCGCCGGGGTCTGCGCCGCGCCCAGCCAGCGATACAACGCCAGAAACGCATCCTGCGCTACCTCTTCGGCGGTTGCATGCTCTCCCGTCACGCGCAGAGCCAGCGAGAACACCATGCGCTGGTGCCTCTCCACCAGCCTGCGAAACTCTTCCGCCTCGATCCTCACGCGCGCCCTCACTTTCCGATACGCAGACTCCCGCCCGCCGGAATGCAAAATCTTCATCCCTCCCGTGATGCGCCACCATGCTGCCTGTCGCCCTGCAACAAGACGCCGGATCTGTCCCACCATGCCACACAAAGCAGCTATGCTAATTCTCGAAGCCTTCTTGACCCTCCCGCCCGACTTCCGGGAGCACTGCTCCCGGAGCGACCCTGCAAACGCGTCTTCCCTGGAGCCCCCCGGCGAGGACTCAACGCTGCACTCCCCTGAATGGAGGATGGCCTGCCCCGCTGTCTTATGACCCTGCGCGAAGCCCTCACCGAAGCCACCGCCTCCATCCCACGCCGCGAGGCCGAGACGCTGCTGGCGCATCTCCTCTTCCGCGACCGCCCCTGGCTGATCGCACACTCTGAGACCGAACTCTCCACCACCCTGCTGCACTCCTACCGCTCGCTGGTAACCCGCCGCGCCGCTCGCGAACCCATCCAGTACCTGACCGGGGCGCAGGAGTTTTACGGCATCAACCTGCGCGTCACGCGCGACACGCTGATCCCCCGCCCGGAGACCGAACTCCTCGTCGAGTCCATCCTGGAGTGGATCGCAGCCCAACCCGAGCTTCGTTCGCCACGGCTGCCCCTGCGCATCCTGGATGTAGGCACCGGCACTGGCGCCATCGCGATCGCCCTGGCCACCCATCTTCCCGCCGCGAATATCACTGCGACCGACCTCTACCCCAAACCCCTCTCCATCGCCGAGCACAACGCCGGCCGGCTCGGCCTGGGCCATCGGATCTTCTTTCTCCAGTCTGATCTGCTCGCCGCTCCATACTTCGCCGCAGCGCCACCCTTTGACGTCATCGTCTCCAACCCGCCTTACATCTCCATCTACGAAGCGGCCACCATGCCCGAGGAGGTCCTGCAGCATGAGCCGCACACCGCTCTCTTCGCCGGCCCCTCCGGCCTGGAGATCTACCAGCGCCTGATTCCGGCGGCTCACAAGGCGCTGAAGCCGGGCGGCCTGCTGGCGCTGGAGATCGGCTATGGCCAGAGTGACTCGATCCGCAAGCTCATGGAGAAACCCGCAGACGGCCCCTGGAAGGATCTCCGCATCCGCAACGACTACGCCCAGATCCCCCGCATCGTACTGGCCACGCGAGCCTGACCCACCTTCCCGCTGCGCCGCGCAGCCGCCCGCGGAAGCGGCCACGCAGACAAACATGCGCTCTACTGGCCGGCCTGCGGCAGAAACACCAGGACACCCGGAAGATACTGGTGCAACTGCCAGCATCCCCAAATGGCCAGCCCCAGAGCGATCGCAGACTCCAACAACGCCACCGGCAGGTCCCTGCCCAGCGCCCTGGACCAGTACAGCCGCACCCGGTACCCCCCAAAGGCTCCGATCCCCACTCCGATCAGGCCAAAGAGGATCCCGCCCGCAGCCGGCTCAGAGACACCTCGCGCCGCCAGAGCCCCCGCCAGCGACCCAAGCACAATGCGCGCGGAAAGACCCAGCGGCGCGATGCGGTCGGGCGCCTGTGGTAGCGTGTCCCCCACGTACTCTCCCAGTGCGGCCAGGGTTGCGACGATCACCACCACCAGGCTCCCCGCCCAGTGCGCCCACCCGGATTGGGGCAGCAGGCCCAGCCACGCAAACCAACAGACCACCGCCAGAGCCGTCATCGACCGCAGCCCCGCCGTAATGCCCAACAACACATACGAAAGAATCACCCCAGTCTCCTTTCTCCTTACTATCCACTGCCTCGCCTCGCGGTTCAACCCCTGGCAGCCACAGGCCCTATGGCAGTTTCGGTGTAGGTGTAGAGGGCGACTCGACTTCGATGGGCATTCTCCCCCAATGAAAACGCCGCTGCAAGCCCGCTTCGGGATACCCATCAATACCGAAAATGCCATATGGCTCTCTCCGTGCAGGTGTAGCCCGAGACCTCGTCCTGCAGGCTTTAGGGGCGTCAGCCGCAAGCCTCCGGGAACCCCGGTCGTTGGCGAAAGCGCCCGTAAAGATCCTGGCTTTGGGTATACCTGCACGGAAAAAGCTTGATGGGCAAAAAATGGCGCAGCCAGGACGCAGCTCCGTGGGTGTTGCGGGAGGCGGTATCCGAAACACGATGGCCGGGGCCAGCCCCAACGTCTTGCATCGAGGGCAGCAGGAACTCGGGCCTTCTCCGGGCGGCGGAGCTGTCCCTCACCTACTGGCGTTCAGCCGTGAAGGCCGTGGACAAGCCACCTGTTGTGACTCCCGTCATCCCCACGCTGCTCAGGGTTCCGTCGCTGTTGACCGTATAGATGGAATCGTCACTCTCCTCATTGGTCACGTAGACGAACTTCCCGCTCGGGTCGAAGTCGATGCGGAAGGGCATCGTGCCCGTGGCGACGGTGCCCGTCGGGCTGGCCGCAGTCTTATTCAGGATGAGGCTGCCGGAACTGGCGTCGATCGTGAACATCGAAACGGTATTATCCTGACGGTTCACCACATAGGCATAGCTGCTCGTTGGATCAACGGCAATCGCCGTAGGCTGATTGCCCGCCGAGACCGCGCCCGATGGATTCTCCGTCAGCACCCCGGTCGTCGGGTCCACCGTAAACTGCGTCACCGCGTCGGAGCCTCCACTGCCAGTGAAATTATTCACCACATAAGCAAACTTGTCGGAGGGAGCAACGGTCACCTGAAAAGGAATCCCGTCGGTAGTAACCGTAGCCGGCGTCGTCGGCGTCAGAAGCCCGGTCGTCTGGTTGATCGCGTACATCGAAACCGTAGCCCCTACGCTATCGGTTGAGGACACGTAGAGAAAATGGCCCGTAGGGTCAACCGTCAGAAAACCTGGCTGCGAAAGCAACTCGCCGGGGAGCATCGTCGACACAAACGCTGGCGTCGTCGGGGTCAGTACCCCCGTGGTCTGGTTGATCGTGAACATCGAAACCGTGCTGTCATCTGTATTGGCTGTATAAACGAACCGCCCCAGCGGATCGATGGCGATCCCCTGCGGTAACCACCCCGTCGAAACCGTCGCAGGTGTCGTCGGCGTAAGAACTCCAGTCGCCGGATTGATCGTATACATGGAGATGCTGGACGGACCGGACACGTTGGAGACAAGGTTAGCCACGTACGCAAACCGCCCCAGCGGGTCCGCAACCATCTGCTCCGAGTTATCGTTTGCCGAGGACGAGTATCCCGTAGGCACAGACGCAGGCGTCGTGGCATTGAACTGCCCCGTGCAAGAGTCAACCGTAAACATGGAAACCGCGTAGCCGGTCAGAACATACGCAAATTCAGGCGTGGCCGAAGCCACGCATGCAGCCTGAGCCGACGATCCTGGAGGAGAATTTCCGCCACACCCTACATCCATCAAGACCACTGCGCACAGGATCACAGGATAAACACAGGTCAGCTTCATTTGAGTGCCTTGGTTTGTTGGCCCAAATGCTACCCAAATCCGGAATAGCTTGTCAAAACCAGGGCAGCTTCTCGACCGTCAGAATCCACAACATCTCTTCGAATCCGCTCCGGCAAGACCCCTTTCCCTGCCGGCAGATTTTGCGGCGCAGAAATTCAGAACATCCCAACCTCCCAGGCTAAGGCAGTTTCGGTGTAGGTGTAGAGGGCGACTCGACTTCGATGGGCGTTTTCTCCCAATGAAAACGCCGCGGCAGGCGCACTCCGTGCGCCCCATACACACGGGAAAGCTGTAGCCTCTGGGCCTCGCCCGTCATCACCCTCAATGATTCTCTACCAGACCCTCGCCCAGTTCGTGCAACTTCTTCCCATTCGACCAGCGCGAATAAAACATATGCCCACCCGGGAACTCATGCACGGAGAACTGGCTCGCAAGCTTTGCCGGCAGCTCATTCTGGGTAAGCAGCGACCCCATGAAGGGGCAGGACAGATCATCCCATCCATGCACGACGAGCACATCCATCTTGGGATCCGCAGCCATCGCCTCGCGCAGATCATCCACCGCCCCTTCGCGCAGCGTCGGTCCTGAGCGGTCCCAGTCCCGGTTCACCTGGTAGGAGAGCGCATAGTACTGCGCATCGGTCTTCCATCCCACCGTATTCGTAATGAAGTTCACCATCGCCGTCGTCACCGGCGCCACGATGCTCTCCAGAATGGGATCGCTGGACTGTTGATAGGGCGCATACGGAAAGGGATCCGGCAGGGTCACATTCGAGTCATACACGCTGCCGATCGTTCCCTGCTCCCGATGCACCTCGCGCAGATACGCCTCCGTACTCAGGCGTCCGCCGGAGTACTTCACAAACTCTGCATCCAGCCCGGTCATCTCCGTCACCTTGGCAATCATCGCGTCGGTGGCCGTCTTGTCCGCCGGTCCCTTGATCAGCGCCTCGGCATAGTCGCCCTCGGTATACGCAATCACCGGCTGCATCGCCGCGTCACTGAGCTTGTGCTGCCGCTCCAGGTACGCCGCCGTAATCGAAGGCAGCGTGATCATCCACGGGATGGGGGACAGGTTCCCATTCCCAAACGAAGGATTCAGATACGGGCTCACCAGAATGATCCCGTTCATGGCCACGCCCAGCGTCGACTGCATGTAGTGCGTCATCCGCGGTACGCGATATCCGCCGTAGCTCTCGCCGATCAGATACTTCTTGTCCAGCAACCGTTCATTCTTCACCAGCCACTTGTAGATCACCAGCGACAAGTACTGAATATCCGGGGTCGGAGCGTAGAACAGCTTCTTGGCCTGCGCCTCAGGCACCAGCGCCCTGGAGAACCCCGTCCCGATCGGATCAATGAACACCTCATCGGCAAAGTCCAGCCATGTCCCGGGATTGTCGCTCAACGCCGCCGGATCACTGGCCGAATCGCCCTGGTCGGCAAAGGCCAGATGCTTCGGCCCAATCGCTCCCAGGTTCAGATACACGCTGGAGGCGCCCGGCCCGCCGTTCACCGCAAACAGCACCGGCCGGTCCGGAGCTCCCTTCTCATGATCCAGAACATAGGACGTATACATCACGTCCCCGGTCGGCTTTCCCTTGTCGTCGGTCAGCCGGATGGTTCCCACCGTCGCCGTATAGTGCAGCGTCTTGCCGCTCACCGTGATCGTCTGCTCCACAGACTTGTCCGCCGGCAGTTCGATGGCCTTCAACTCCGCAGGCGTCAGCTCCGCACTTGGCTTGGCCGTCTGAGCTGCCTCAGCCCCGGCCTCCGGATGTTCATGCTGGGCTGCAACGGGCAGAGGCGAGGCCGCCAGCAATGAGACGAGCGCCAGCAGTGCCGGCGTCCGAAGGACAGCCGGAAGGGATCTGCGATGCGTAACGATGGGGAGAGGACGTTGCAGGCTCATGTCGATTACTTTACGCTGCCAGCCTGTGCTCCGGCCATGCGAGGCGGCTCTTCTCATCTCCCCACCCTCCAGCCTGCCACACCCGGCCATTGGGTGGCCGCGCACGGATTCAACGCCCCTGCGCTGAGAGGCTTCAGCCTGTTGTGGTCCTGAGCCCCGGGGAGCGGTCAGGCCAGGATCCGGGCGAGTTCGTCCGGCATGGGATAGCGATCACCGCCGGCCAGCAGCGCCTCGATCTCCTCAACCGGTCGAATTCCACCACGAGCGCCGCTGGCCATGCAGTTCACCGCGGCGGCGGCGCAGCCAAATGCCAGTTGCCGGTCCAGCTCCCACCCCTGGGCCAGGCCATACAGAAACCCCGCGTGGAAGATATCCCCGGCGCCGGTGGTATCTACCGTCGGCACGCGGAAGGCGGGGCTGAAGAGGAACCGTTGCCCATCCCAGGCCAGAACGCCATCCGGCCCCAGCGTCGCCGCCGTCAGCCTGCACCCATAGCGCGAGTGCATCCTGCGCAAGGCGCGGCAGAGATCATCCTCCTGCATCAACCGGCAGGGAAGATCGCGGCTCACAATCAGGTAGTCCACCTTCTCGATCAGCTCATCCACCCCGGTGTACACCTCATCCAGGTCCGCGGTCACCGGCAACCCAGCGTCCCGCGCCCATGCTGCGGCCAGCGTTGCCGCCGCCGTGTCAAACCCATCCAGGTGCAGCGCCCGGGCGCTTACAATCCACTCCCGTTCCAGATCCTGCGGCTGCAAGGCCAGGCGCTCGTCACGGCGGCAGAGAACCGTCCGCTCTCCGGAGCCGTCCACCAGAATCAGGGAGCGTGGGCTGGCGGCCTCGGGCACCGTCACCAGCCGCGTCTCCACACCTGCCTCAGTGAAGGCCCGCGCGTGCAACCGCGCGGCCTCATCGTCACCCAGCTTGCCCACGTAGCGCGTGCGCATGCCCCAACTCTGGCAGGCCACCACGGCAGTAGCCACCTGGCCGCCGGGCGAGACCGCCTCCTGCTGGTACTCCGTCTTTGACCCGCGCCGGGGAAACTCCCGGAGGGGGATCAGTGTGTCGGTCGCGTTGAGCCCCACTCCGACCAGATCCACTACTGGCGTCGATGGCATTGGCTCATTCTATGCTGCTCCGGCATGGATGCTGACCGAGGGCTCCCCGAAAGGAGCAGGCCTGGAGAACAGGGCGAAGCGCAGGCCTCAATCCCAGGCAGGCTCCTTCTCTACCTCTACCAGCGTGGAATAGAACGTAGGCCCTCCACCCATGTCCGTGAGCCGCTGGCTGGTAAGCGCGTTGCCGTTCTGCCCGTCCACGCTGAGCTTCTGCCAGTCCAGCCGCGACGCCACCACGCCCGCGGGAACGGCATCGCCCACGCTGGCCAGCAGCATGATCTGCCCGCGCTGATTCCACACCCGCACCCGATCGCCAGTAGCGATCCCGCGCGCGGAGGCGTCGCTGGGGTGCATCTCCAGCATCCCCGCCGTCCTGCGCTCCATCTGCCGGTGTCCGGGCAGGTTCGCAAAGGTGGAGTTCATGTAGTTGTCCGCCTTGCGCGGCAGGAACTCCAGGGGAAACCGGCCTCCTCCCTCGGCTCCGTGGCGCGACTCAACCGGCGCCACCCACTCTGGAACCGGGGTCAGTTCGGCTCGCCGGCTCGGCGTCCTGAACCACTCCCGGGTGCTGAACGGCAGCGTCTGACCGTCGGAATCTTTGGGCAGCGATAGTGCCACGCTGCCCTCGCTCTCCAGCCGCTCCCGGGTGATGCCGGCAAAGTACGGGTGTCCGCTCCCCAGTGCCTGCTCGATCAACTCGTCCTCGCCATCCGTGAAGGCGGCTTCGCCGGGGAACATCCGCCGGCCCAGCTCCCCAAACAGCCAGACATTGGATCGCGCCTCCCCCAGGGGCGCGATCGCCGGCTGCGAGATCTGGGCGAAGAGATGGCCGTAGGCTCCCATCAGATCCTTGCTCTCCAGAAAGGTGGTTGCCGGCAGCACCAGGTCGGCGTAATCCGTAGTGTCGGTAAAAAACTGTTCATGCACCACGGTGAACAGGTCCTGGCGGCGAAGTCCCTGCAGCACCCGCCCGGAGTCTGGCGCGATGGCGGCCGGGTTGCTGTTGTAGACAAAGAGCGCCTTCACCGGCGGCTCGGCGTGCACATGGCGCTCAGCGGCGCTGCTCCCGCCGTTGCCCAGCTCCGTCAGCGCCAGCCCCAGTTCAGACATGTTCACCATCCGCGCCGCCCGTCCCAGAGAACTGGCCTGCATCAACTCCGGCATCTGCAGCCGCTCCGCAGCAAACGGGAACGCCCCACTGACGGAGAGTTGCAGACCACCCCCCTGCTGCTTCCAACTCCCGGTGATGAGTGGCAGCATAGCGACGGCGCGCACCGCCGTTCCGCCGTTCTGGCTGCGTTGCACCCCGTAGTTCAGCCGAATCGCGGCCGGCCCGCCACGTCCCTGCCCGGCGCCTCCATAGGCGCGCGCCAGGCGCTCGATCGCCTCGGCTGAAAGACCCGTGACCGGCGCCACCCGCCGCGGCGCGTGCTCGGCGCGCAACGCATGGTCGCGGAGTTGGTCGGCTCCCCGGGTACACTCGCGAAGATACGCCTCATCCGCGTAGCCGTCGCGGAAGAGCACGTGCATCAGCGAAAGGGCCAGCAGCCCGTCCGTTCCCGGATGGACCGCGAGGTGCTCATCGGCCAGAGTCGCTGTGCGTGTCCTGTAGGGATCGATCACCACCAGCCGGGCGCCCTTGTTCCGCGCCTGCTCGATAAAGGGCCAGAGGTGAATGTTGTTGCCATGAACATTCCCTCCCCAGACGATGATCAGACCCGCATGCGCAAAGTCCTGGGGAGATGTTCCCAGGCGAACGCCGTACACCTGCTTCAACGCCTCGCCGCCGGCTGTGGAACAGATGGTACGGTCCAGTCGCGATGCCCCCAGGCGATGGAAGAACCTGCGGTCCATGGAACCGTAGCCCAACTGGCCGATGGTGCCCGCATAACTGTAGGGCAGCACGCTCTCCGGGCCAAACTCTTCAGCGACCGACTTCAATCGCCGCGCCACCAGATCGAGGGCCTCATCCCAGCCGATGCGCTCAAAGACCTCCGCTGCATCCAGGGTGCCCGGCCGGGGCCCTTTGGGCGCATCCTTCCTGCGCCGCATCGGGTAGAGCAGCCGCTGCGGGGAGTACACCCGATCCAGGTAGCGCGCCACCTTGCCACACAGAAATCCCTGCGTCACCGGATGAGCGGGATCGCCCTGCACCTTGATCGCTCGCCCGGTAAGAGTATCCACCGTGACCAGAACGCCGCAGGAGTCCGGACAGTCGTGTGTGCACACCGCACGCACAGTCTTGGTGCTGGATCCGATCTCCGTGCTCACTGCGGCCATGGTCTGCTCGATCAACTCCTCTTCCCTGGGCTGACGTGCGGCACCTGGGACGCCAGACGCTCTGCCCGGTCCAAGCCCGCCTGGCTGCACCCGGTCCACAGGAAGACGCCTCCAGTGGTAGGGTAAGAGCAGCGCGGAGCCTGCCAGACGATCCGTTCCTGAGGCTGCGTGCTGGAACATCCGCTCCTCCTACTCTATCCTCTTCACTCTGCTCCGGGCGCTATGCACACTGACATCCTGCTGGAAGCCCATGACCTGGTCAAAGACTTCGGCTCGGCGCGGGTGATTCAGGGCGTCTCGCTCGAGATCCGGCGCGGAGAGACGCTGGGACTCGTCGGAGAGTCCGGCTCCGGCAAAAGCACCCTCGCACGCATGCTTCTCCGCCTGCTGGAGCCCACCAGCGGCCGCATCCTGTTCCACGAGTCGGACGCAGGCAGCTTCAACCCCGCTGCCTGCGCTGCTCCTGGCCCGGCAGGGAAGGTTTACAGCCTGTTGGATCTGAAGACACGGCAGATGCGACGTCTTCGCCGCCGGCTCTCCATGGTCTTTCAGGACCCCTTCGCCGCGCTCAATCCGCGCATGACCGTCCAGGAGATCCTCGCCGAACCCTTCTCCATCCACCATGAACAGCCTGCCGGGGGGCTCTCCTCACGGCTGAACGAGCTGCTCGCCGAGGTTGGCCTGGAGACGGACGCCCTGCGACGCTACCCCCACGAGTTCTCCGGGGGCCAGCGACAGCGCATCAACATCGCCCGCGCCATCGCGCTCCGCCCGGAGTTCCTGGTCCTGGACGAACCGGTGAGCGCACTGGACGTCTCGGTAGGGGCCCAGGTGATCAACCTGCTGCGTGACCTGCAGCAGCGCTATGGCCTTACCTGTTTGTTCATCTCCCACTCGATGCCGCTGGTGCGCTACCTGTGTCACCGCATCGCCGTGATGCAGGACGGACGGATCGTCGAAACCGGCGATTGGAGCCAGGTGTGCAACACTCCTCGAGAACCCTACACCCGCAGGCTGCTCGCCGCCACACCGGAGATCCCGGCGCTGCAGCCCGGACCTGCAGACACTTAGGGACTGCCGCCGGCCAGCGTCGACGTCCGTCTCAGGATTTCAAGCGTTCAGGAAAGCCAAACGGAGCGATCTCCCCACGCAAGCCCGAGCCTCAAGAAGCCGACCCGCTCTGCCGGGCGGCCTCCACGTCGGCCACGTTGCGCAGGTAATCCCAGGAGTAGATCCCCGACTCGTGACCGTCGTTCCACTTGAACCGCAGAGCGTAGTTGCCCACCTGGGACACATCCAGGGGCCGCGCCGGATCCTGATAGATGGGCAGCAGCGCTGGCTTCGCCCCGGTCTGGCCAGGGAACACGCCGGCTCTCTCACGCTCTTCCGTGCAGGTGGCGCAGGGGCAGGCCGCGCGCAGCCAGGCAAAGCTCCAGGAGCTGCGGTGGCCGTCCTTCCACTCGATGACCACCCCGCTGCCGCCCGTCTGGTCCACCCTCACCCGGGCCGGCTGAATCGCCTCACCCGTCAACTTCGGCGGCTCCTCGGCAGAGCAGGCCGGCGCGGCGGTTGTCACTCGAATTCCTTCATGGCTCATAGTCTCTGTCTCCAATCTCCATGCTTCTATTCTGCCGCCTTTTCTTGCTGGGCGAATCCGCAGCCTCGTTCCAGACTCACCACGAACGTCCTGGCCCTCCGGCCTCTGGCCGGAGCCTTTACTTCGGCCGCACCGTGTCCCGGTCAAAGCGCAGCTTCAACACCAGGATCGTCAGCGAAAGCGCGAAGGTCAGCCCGTTGGCCAGGGTCATCGGTCCGGAGTGCTTGAGCAGTCCATAGATCAGCCACGCGAAGGTTCCCGCCGAAAAGATCAGGAACATCCCCAGCGAGATATCCCGCGCCGACCGCAGCCGGACCACGCGCAGCAGTTGCGGCACAAAAGCCACCGTAGTCATGGTTGCGGCCGCATAGCCGATCGCTTCCATCTCGGCGGGTGTCATGCTCATCCCTGTGCCTGCCTCCAGAAGAAGTATGCCGCGATCACAACTCCCGTAGCCACCACAATGGCACGCAGCACCTCGCCGTTGGCACGGCGTGCAAAGCGCGCTCCCACCCAGCCGCCCAGCGCGGCAAAGACCATGGAGACCACACAGTAGCGCCATTCAATCGCACCCTTCAGAATGAAGGTCACGATCGCGCACATGTTGGAAAGGGTTGCCGTCAGTACCTTGGTCGCGTTCAACGCATGCATCCGCTCCATCCCGAAGAGCGCCAGGATGGTCATGACGATGAAGCCGCCGCCGGCGCCAAAGTAGCCGATATAAAAACACACCGGAAACAGAGCGCACGCCAGCCAGAACTTGTTGATCGGGTGCTCCTCACCGGGGTGCACCGGACGCCTGCGGATCCATCGCGAGACGCGTCCGCTCACGCCGAAGATCAGCGTACCGCCCAGAATCAGCCAAGGGATGAGATACAGGAATGTTCGCTGCCGGGTATGCAGCAGCACCTCGGCTCCGCTGACGCCACCCAGCACGCAGGTAACAGCGATGGTGGGCAGAATATCTCTGCGCAGATCCTTGCGCAGAGTGGCCAGCGAGGTTACTTGCCCAGGCCACAGCGCCACGGTGTTGGTTGCATTGGCCTGGACCGGGAGCACTCCCATACCCATCATCGCCGGAAAGGAGAGAAACGATCCTCCTCCAGCCATCGCGTTCATGACGCCTGCGATGGTGGAGGCTGCCACGAGCCAGATGAAAGGAAGGTGCGAGGTCAGGTCCCAATACATGTACTCTTCATTCTACTGAGAAGCAGAACCGACCATGGGCACAGGACCGAATTGTTTGACAGCCGCTCTCTGCAGCTTCGCTTCCTTTGCCGGACATCCCTCCGGAGAACATGCGGCTGCGTCTTCCCTCCACCCAGGCGGGGGGAACGCCCAAGGATGCTGGGCCTCGCGCGACACCTGCAGAAAATCTCCTTTAGCTGCCGAGACTTGTCAGCGGCTCTTCCTGCCGCAGGTCTGTCAGGCGCAGCGCCTCGTCAACGCTCTCTGCTACCAGCAGAACACCTCGGTTGCCGCGCAGCATGCCCTCGCGGTCGCAGACGTCCAGGAACTGGAGCAGCGTGTCATAAAACCCAGCCACATTGAGCAGAATGACCGGCTTGTCATGAAGGCGCAGCGTCTGCCAGGCCAGCGCCTCAAACATCTCTTCGAAGGTTCCATAGCCTCCGGGGAGGATAACGAAGGCGTCAGCCTTCTCCGCCATCAGAGCCTTGCGGGTGTGCATCGTGCTGGTCACGTGCAGCTCGCTGACGCCATCGTGGGCCACCTCGAGATCCACCAGCACCTGCGGAATGACACCCACAACGTAACCCCCGGCCGCAAGAGCTCCCTTGGCCACCGCTCCCATCAGCCCTGTCTTGCCACCGCCAAAGACCAGGCCCAGACCACGCTCAGCCAGGGTCCGGCCGAGGTCTTCCGCCACCTGGACGTACTCTCTTCGCGCGCCCTGCGCCGAGGCGCAGAACACCGCAACACTCTTTTCAGGGATGGTCGCTGTCATCCTCTCAGCATACAACCGGGCGTGCACCATGGGATTCGCACCGCCCGGTCTGCGCCATTGAGTCCGACGCTCAGATCGGCGCGAAACGCTACCCCCTGCCCGGCTCGATCTCAAAGCTCACACCCTGCGCCAGGGGCAGTCGGGTTCCGTAGTTGATGGTGTTGGTGGCGCGCCGCATGTACTGCTTCCAGGCATCGGAACCGGACTCGCGCCCGCCTCCCGTCTCCTTCTCTCCCCCAAAGGCCCCACCGATCTCCGCGCCGGAGGTGCCGATGTTCACGTTGGCGATCCCACAGTCCGATCCAGAGGCGGAGAGAAACCGCTCCGCCTCCCGCATGTTCAAGGTGAAGATCGACGATGAGAGTCCCTGCGAGACGTCGTTGTGCAGCGCGATGGCCTCCTCCAGCTCGCGATACTTCATCACGTAGAGGATGGGCGCGAAAGTCTCGCGCTTCACCACCGGGAGCTGCGCCGCGACCTCCACCAGAGCGGGCCGCACATAGAAGGCAGCCTCTCCGCCCAGGGCTTCAACCGCGATGCGCTCGCCACCGGTGATCGCGGCGCCCTCGGCGCGCGCCTCCTGCAGCGCGGCCTGCATGGCCGCATGGGATCGTTGGTCAATGAGCGGGCCCACCAGCGTCCCAGCCACGCGCGGATCTCCCACCACCACCGAGCGATACACCTGCTTCAACCGCGAGATCAGATCCTCATAGACCGACTCGTGGACGATCAGGCGGCGCAGCGTGGTGCAGCGCTGGCCCGCCGTTCCCAGCGCCGCAAAGGCGACCGCGCGCAGGGTAAGATCCAGATCCGCGCTGGGGCAGACGATCGCCGCGTTGTTGCCGCCCAGCTCCAGCAGGGCGCGCCCAAAGCGGCTGGCCACGCGCGGCCCCACAGCCCGGCCCATCGCCGTCGAGCCGGTCGCCGAGAGCAGCGCGATTCGCGGCGAGTCCACCATCAACTCACCCAGCCTTGCCCCACCCAGCAATACAGCGCAGAGACCCTCCGGGACGCCACCCACCTTCGCTGCCGCGCGCAGAAACAGAGCCTCCACGGCCAGCGCCGTCAGCGGCGCCTTCTCCGAGGGCTTCCACACCACTGCATCCCCACATACCAGAGCCAGCGCCGCGTTCCACGACCACACCGCCACCGGGAAGTTGAACGCTGAGATCACGCCGACCACTCCCAGCGGATGCCAGGTCTCCATCATCCGATGGTCCGCACGCTCGGAGGCAATCGTCCGTCCCTCCAACTGCCGCGACAGGCCAACGGCGAAGCTGCAGATATCGATCATCTCCTGCACCTCGCCCACACCCTCGGACAGAATCTTGCCGGTCTCCAGCGTAACCAGTCGGCCCAGCGCCTCCGCCTCCGCGCGCAACTCCTCTCCAAGCGCGCGCACCAGCTCTCCACGTTTCGGAGCCGGCACACTGCGCCAGACAAGAAAGGCCCGCTGCGCCGCCTCGATCGCCTCCCGCGCCGCTGCTTCACTGGTCTCCGGCACCTGCGCCATCTCCTGCCCGGTGATCGGCGTATGCACCTGGATCTCGTTGCCGGAGGACTGGCCCGCACTCCCGACCAGCCTGGTCAGCGTCTCCTCCACTCCCAGCCGCGCGAGCAAGGAGCGAACCTCCTCCTTAAGCGAAGACAAATCGTGCCCAACCGTATTCAGCATCATTGCATCTCTCCTTCCAATTTCCTTTCCACGCCTCGTGTGCCCTCGGCATCCGTTGTCTGCGTAGCCGAGGGCAGAGCCAGGCCTACTGCATCGCCTGCGCGACGCACTCCTCCAGCAGGTCCAGCGCGACCTCCATCTCCTCCCCGGTAATCACCAGCGGTGGACAGATGCGCAGGGTGTTGGCGCCGCAGCCCAACATCAGCAGTCCGCGCTCAAAGGCCAGATCAACGATCTTGTCCCGCAGACCCCCTGCAGCCTCCCGACTCTGCTGGTCGGTGACAATCTCTACGCCGATCATCAGCCCTCGTCCGCGCACATCGCCGACGATGGGATACCGTCCCACCCAGCTCTCCAGCCGTTCGAGCGCCGCCGCTCCCACCGTTGCCGCATTCCCCATCGCCTCGCGCTCAATGATGTCCATCGTCGCCAGCGCCGCGGCCAGGCAGACCGGATTGCCCCCAAAGGTGCTGGCGTGCGATCCCGGCACCCAGTCCATCACCTCTGCCCGGGCCAGGCAGACACCCAGCGGCATGCCGGACGCAATGCCTTTGGCCATGCACACGATATCCGGTTGCACGCCGGAGTGCTCGATCGCCCACCACTTGCCGGTGCGCCCCGCGCCGGACTGAATCTCATCCACCACCATCAGAATGCCGTGACGGTCGCAGATCCGCCGAATCTCCTGCAGAAAGATATCCGGGGCCACCACGTAGCCTCCCTCGCCCTGGATCGGCTCGACGAAGATGGCTGCGACCTCCTCCGGAGCCAGCAGCGTCTTGAAGACCTTCTCTTCGATATACCGCGCACAGCCCAGAGCGAACGCCTCCTCATCCTGAGGTCCCCCGCTGCATCCGCGGTAGGCGTAGGGGTAACGCACATGGGTCACGCCAGGGACAAACGGCGCAAAGCGGCGCTTCTGCTGCACCTTGGAGGCGGTCAGCGAGAGCGCTCCCATCGTCCGCCCGTGGAAGCTGCCCACAAAGCTGATGATGTTCTGCCGGCCGGTGTGATAACGCGCCAGCTTGATGGCGCACTCGATCGCCTCCGCTCCGGAGTTGCCGTAGTAGATCCGATGCGGTCCGGGCATGGGAGCAATCGCCGAAAGCCGGGCCGCTACCCGGGGCATCAGGTCATAGTAAAAATCCGTCCCGGACATATGCAGAAGCTGTGCCGCCTGCTCCTGCACCGCCTTCACCACCTCCGGGTGACAGTGCCCGGTGGAGTTGACCGCGATGCCCGCGGTAAGGTCCAGAAACTCATTGCCGTCTACATCTTCAATCCGGCACCCAAAGCCGCGCTTCACCACCAGCGGGTAGCCGCGCGTATAGCTGGGGGAGATGTAACGGTCATCCTCAGCGACCACCGCCTGGGCGCGTGGGCCTGGAACGGCGCCCACAAACTTCGGACCGAAGCGCGCATGCATCTCCGCGGTCGCTGTACGTTGCACGGCATGGATCAGGTGGCTCATGGAAGCTCTCTCCTTCTGCAGGGATGCCCGCCCCGGCACACGGTTCCTGGGATACCAGGCCGGACCGGAGGACCCTGCGGCTCATAGGACGTGAAGGCTCAGGCTCGGCAGCGCTCCCGTCCCGAAATGGGGCGAGGAAACCGCTGAGCTTCGAACCGTCTTCCTGGCGCTTCAGGCACCTTGATCGGGTCGCGGAGTGGGGAGCCGGAACGCCGGTCAGCATCTTCTCCAGGGAAGATGCCACGGCAGATCCTCTCAGGGAAACCCATCTACGGAAGAGCTGGGATCGAACTCAGCTCACACCGGGACAAAGACTGCGCTGGAACAGAGGGACGCCAGGACTGTGGGGCGTCGAGGATGCCGTGAAGGCTTAGTCGCCGGAGAAGAGATTGGGACGCAGGCTGCTGGGCAGGGCGCGGGAGTGCGTATAGAGACGCACAGGCACCTTGGAGCGCCGCAACATCTCGCCCAGGCTCATGGTCAGATTGGCAACCATCCACATACGCCTCACCCGCTTGTGGATGGATTATAGCGCTTTCGTCGCTGCTGCGACTCAGTCGCCGGCGCTGAGCGCCGCCACCCTCTCCTCGCGCCTCTGCAGCCCGGCGAGGCTGCGCACCGCACCCTGCGCGGCGCTGGTGGTCATCGCGGCGTAGGCCTCCAGAGCCTTGGAGACCTGACGATCCCGCGCCCGTGGCTTCCACGCCTCCGCTCCCCTGGCCTCCATCCTCTGCCGCCTCCGCCCCAGCTCCTGCTCCGGCAGATCCACGCGCAGCAGACGCCGCGGGATATCGATCTCGATGGTGTCTCCCTCTTCGACCAGAGCCAGAGCGCCGCCCGCAGCGGACTCCGGTGAGATGTGCCCCAGACAGAGCCCCGAGCTGCCGCCGGAGAACCTGCCGTCCGTGATCAGCGCGCAACTCTTGCCCAGCCCCTTGGACTTCAGATAGCTGGTGGGATACAGCATCTCCTGCATACCGGGTCCGCCCTTCGGCCCCTCGTAGCGGATCAGCACCACATCCCCGGGAACGATCTGGTCGCCCAGAATCGCATCCACCGCCGACTCCTGGCTCTCGAAGATCCGCGCCCGCCCGATAAACGTCAGCAGACTGGCATCCACGCCCGCGGTCTTCACGATGCACCCCTCCTCGGCGATGTTGCCGTACAGCACCGCCAGCCCACCATCCTTGCTGAAGGCATGCTCCGCGTCGCGGATGGCCCCGCTGTGCCGATCCAGATCCAGCTCCGGGTACCGTTTGTTCTGACTGAAAGCAACCGTAGTCCGAACCCCTCCTGGCGCGGCGCGATAGAACTCTTCAACCTCCGGAGCAACACCGCGCTTCACATCCATCCGGTCGATGGCCTCGCCCAGCGAAGCTGCGTGAACGGTGGGCGTCTCCCGATGCAACAGGCCTGCTCGATCCAACTCGCCCAGAATGGCGAAGATCCCTCCGGCGCGATGTACGTCTTCCATGTGCACCGTGGGCGAAGAGGGAGCCACCTTGCACAGATGCGGCACCCGGCGCGAGAGCCGGTCGATATCCAGCATGGTGAAGGGCACCTCGCCCTCCTGCGCCGCGGCCAGCAGATGCAGCACCGTGTTGGTTGAGCCGCCCATCGCGATATCCAGCGTCATCGCATTCTCAAAGGCTGCAAAGCTCGCGATGCTGCGCGGCAGCACACGCACATCATTCTGCTCGTAGTACCGCTTGGCCAGATCCACGATCGTGCGTCCGGCACGCAGAAACAGCTCTCTTCGATCAGCGTGCGTGGCCAGCACGCTGCCGTTGCCCGGCAGCCCCAGGCCCAGCGCCTCCACCAGACAGTTCATGGAGTTGGCGGTAAACATCCCGGAACACGAGCCGCAGGTCGGGCACGCCGAATGCTCATACTCTTCCACCTCCGCATCGCTGCGCTTGGGATCGGCGGCAAGAATCATCGCGTCGATCAGGTCGATCGACTTCAGGCCATCGCCCTGCTGAACCTTGCCCGCCTCCATCGGTCCGCCAGAGACGAAGACCGCGGGAATATTCAGCCGCAGCGCGGCCATCAACATGCCCGGCGTGATCTTGTCGCAGTTGGAGATGCACACCAGCGCATCGGCGCAGTGCGCATTCACCATGTACTCCACGGAGTCCGCGATCAGCTCGCGCGAGGGCAGGCTGTACAGCATGCCTCCATGGCCCATGGCGATCCCGTCGTCCACGGCGATGGTGTTGAACTCTTTGGCCACGCCGCCGGCCCGGGCAATCTCCTCGCCCACCAGTTGGCCAAGATCCTTCAGGTGAACATGGCCGGGGACAAACTGGGTAAAGGAGTTGGCAACGGCGATGATCGGCTTGCCAAAGTCGCCGTCCTGCATCCCGGTGGCGCGCCAAAGGCTGCGCGCTCCGGCCATATTGCGTCCATGCGTCGAGGTTCGTGACCGATAGGCTGGCATGTCCTCCATTGTACGGCGCGCGTACGAGTACCGCGCAGCCCAAAACGCCCCCAGGCCGGCCCAGAGGCTTCAGCCGGCCCTCCCCATCCAAGAGGGCGAGTCCCCCAGACACGAGTCACCCGGAGGCGAGTCAGGGCTCAGGCCTCCGCCGCCCTACCGGACCACCTTGACCACCTCGCCCTTCGCAAAGCCCACATCCGCTCCAGCGGCCGAGAACTTCCCGGTAGCGTCGTTCCAGCGCAGATGGCTTATCTGATACGCCCCCTTCTCATACGCGTAGGTTGTGCCGTCGTCGCGGTACAGATCAAACGCCCCATCGGCTCCCGGGAAGACCATCACCTTGGCGATCTTCTGCTCCTCGTTGGTGCTCTCCACAGGAGTTCCCAAGGGCAGGATGGAGCCGGCCCGCACGAACAGCGGAATCTCATCGATGGGCGCGCTCACCCGCAGCCGCTCTCCGCCATGTACCCTCTCATGCGTCCAGAAGTTGTACCAGTCGGTTCCCGCCGGCAGATACACCTCCCGGCTGGTCATCCCCTGCCGCGTCACCGGAGCCACCAGCAGCGCCGGCCCGAACATGTATTCGTCACCTATATCCGCGACCTTCGGATCGTCACCAAAGTCCATGAACAGCCCGCGCATGAACGGTGCCCCCGTCTCGTGCGCGCTCCAGCCCAGGGAGTAGATGTAGGGCAGCAACTGATAGCGCAGGCGCAGAAACTTCGCCAGAATCGGCTCGGCCTGCTTCCCATAGCTCCACACCTCGTTCTCCGGCCGGGTGCCATGTGTGCGGAAGTTGGGCAGAAAGGCGCCATACTCAAACCAGCGCACATATAGCTCCGGATAATCGTCGTCATGCCCCACCACCGCGCGAGCATCCTTCGGATCGATCAGCACCGGCCGCTTCGGCTGGTGATCGCGCGGCAAACCCTGCCACCCACCGATGTCCGTGCTCCAGTAAGGCATTCCGGAGGCCACAAAGTTGATCCCTGCCGGAACCTGGCGGCGCAGCACATCCCACGTCGGAGCCACATCCGAAGACCAGAAGACCGTTCCATTCTGCTGCGCTCCCAGATACGCTGAGCGGGCCAGGATGAAGGCGCGCTGCTGCATCTCCCGGCGCATCCCCGCATACACCGCCGAGGTATGGAACAGAGGGTACACGTTGAAGTACTCCGTCCCTGGCCCCACGTGCAGGTAGCTTCCATTGGGCGGCAGATCCGGCTCGGTCTCGTCCAGCCAGAAGGCATCAAAGCCCAGCTTCACATAGTTCTGCCGGATCACATCCCAGAACCATCGCCCAGCCGCCGGATCGGTCGTGTCGATGTCGCTGCCGGCCAGGTCGTAGGGCAAACCGTTGGTCGGCGTCCCATCGGCCTGATGTTCCAGCCATCCGTTCTTCAACAAGGTGGCGTAGTACCGGTCGGAGGGCACAAACCGCGGCCACACGCTGATCATCACATGGAAGTTCATCGCGTGCAGCTCCTGGTTCATCTTCGCCGGATCCGGCCACTGCCGGGGATTCATATCCATCTGCCCCATCTTCGTGTAGGTGAACCAGTCGATCACCAGGTCGTCGATGGGCAGATGCCGCTCCCGGTACCCTTTGGCTACCGCCAGCAGCTCCGCCTGGCTCCGGTAACGCTGCTTGCTTTGGATGAACCCGTAAGCCGACTTGGGCAGCATCGGCGTCGCGCCGGTCAGCAGCCGATACCCCGCATAGATCTCGTCGTAGCTCTCCCCCGCGATCACAAAGAAGGAGACCCTCTGGCCCACCTGCGACGTCCACTGCGTCTGGTCATTGACCGCAAAGGCGACTCGGGTCCGCGAAGGATTATCCCACAGCAGTCCATAGCCCTTGCTGGAGACCACAAACGGGACGCAGATCGTCTCTCCCCCCGTAGCGTCATAGTTCTGGGCGCAGCGCAGCACATGGCCGCGGCGATCCAGAAAACCCATCTGGTTCTGTCCCAGTCCGTAGTCGTGCTCATCACTCGGCGCCGCAAAGCTCGCGCCCACCTGGTAGAACGGATCGTCTCCCGGACGCCGGTCCTCCAGCACCCCTCGATTGCCATCCTTGTTGTTGGGCACCGACATCTGCCAGTTCCGCATATCCAGCAGCGTCTTACCGTCCGGCGTTGTCACCTTCACGCCCACCCACGGGTTGGACCCGATGAAGTAGCTGGGTAGCTCCCCCGCCGCCGCTCTGGCCGGCTGCGGCTTGCTCTGCGGCGAGACCGTCACCACCATCCGCGCGGAGCGCAGCACATCTCCCTTTGGACCACTCGCGATGCTCCATCCCTCGCCCTGTGGCTGGGCAAGAATCCCATACCCCGGAGCCGCGAGAGCGCGGTCTTTCAACAGACTCAACGTCACCCGCACCACGTTGGGCGCATACGGCTGGACCACCACCGTCGCATCGCCCCGCTGCAGCGTCAACTGCTGCGCTCCGGCGCCGGAGAGGGCCATCGCCATCGCCATCGCACCGATCCACGAACTCACCTTGAATGCCCACTGGCTCCGCT
>JAJZDM010000123.1 GCA_021806005.1 Acidobacteriota bacterium
CCGCGGCGATGCGTAACTGTGCCTTTACCAGATCCACACCGGTCACCATCTCCGTGACGCAGTGCTCCACCTGGATCCGGGTATTCATCTCGATGAAGTAAATGGATCCATCCTCATCCATCAGAAACTCAATCGTCCCCGCATTCCAGTAACCAATGTCCTTCATCGAACGCTTGATCAGATCGCCCAGCTTCTCGCGCTGCTTTTGCGTCACCTGCAGACTTGGAGCCTCTTCGATCAGCTTCTGATGCCGCCGTTGAATCGAACACTCGCGCTCGCCCAGGCTCATCACATTGCCATGCTCGTCGGCCAGCACCTGGAACTCGATGTGCCGCGGGCGCTCGATGAACTTCTCCATATACAGCGCGCCGTTGGAGAAGGCATTCAGTGCCTCGTGGGAGGCCTGCTGAAACAGTGAGGGCAGATCCTCCCGGCTGCGGCAGATCCGCATCCCGCGCCCACCGCCCCCGGCAACCGCCTTCAGCATCACCGGGTAGCCAACCGTATCCGCCCACTCCAGCGCCGCATCGACGCTTTGAATCGCCCCATCGCTGCCGGGAAGAATCGGCACCTTGGCGGCCTTCATCGTCTGTCGCGCAGTGGCCTTTTCCCCCATCATCCGGATCACATCCGGCTGCGGCCCGATGAACTTGATGTTCGATGCCCGGCAGACCTCCGCGAAGTTCGCATTTTCGCTGAGCATCCCATATCCCGGATGGATCGCCTCCGCTCCCACAATCTCCGCGGCTGAAATCACCGCTGGAACATTCAGATAGCTGTCTTTGGAGGGCGGCGGCCCGATACAGACCGCCTCGTCCGCAAACCGCACGTGCAGGCTGTGGCGATCCGCCTCTGAATAGACGGCAACCGTGCGGATCCCCATCTCCTTGCACGCGCTGATCACGCGCAGCGCAATCTCACCTCGATTGGCAATCAATACCTTACGAAACATGCTTCGCCCTTACCCTTGGAAATACCGTGCCGTTGGCCAAATGCATTCGGTTTGGCTGCGTCTACCCATCCTTCCGGGCAAAAGCGCAGGCGCCAGATGCAGCCGCTCGTCCTTACTTGATCGCAAACAGCGACTGGCCGTACTCCACCGGCTGTCCGCGCTTCGCGAATACATGCACAACCGTTCCGGCAGCGTCGCTCTCAATCTCATTCATCAGCTTCATCGCCTCAACAATGCAGAGCACCTTGCCAACGCCGACATTATCCCCGACCTGGACAAAAGGTGGAGCATCCGGCGCCGGCGTGTCATAGAACGTGCCTACAATCGGCGAGCGCACAATGTGCGCCCCGGCCCACGGGTCGGCCTCTGCCGCCGGGGTCGCGGGGACCGTAGCTGCCGGAGCCAGGGCTGCGGCAGCTGCAATACTTACCGTCTCGGCAGCAGCCACCGGAACCGCTGCCGGAGCAACACCACCCCGCAGCGCCGCCAGCAGCGCCGCCATCTGCAAGGCATCCATCCCCGTCGCCGCAGACCCGGCTGTGGCAGCCGGCACACTCCCCGCGGACGACCCACCCTCGGGCGCCTCACCCGCAAAACGCAGCCCAACTTTCAGATCCGGGCGCTCCATCTCAAACTCTGCGATTCCATTGGCCTTGAGAAACTCGACCAGTTCTTTCAACTCACGCAAATCATTGCTTCCGGTTCCTGCCATGCCTTCCTGCACCTCAACTTTCATCTTCTCTGTTCTACCACCCCATCCAACCGGAGAGGCTTGCCGGAGCAGCCGCAACGCTGCTCCCCTTCCCTGGCCTTGCAGGCGCTACCGCCTGGGGGTTAAAGTTCCGTCCAATCCTTCGGACTGGCTGCCGTCAGCACCTCGCACCCGCTGCTGGTCACCAGAACCATATCCTCAATCCGCACTCCAAATCCCTTCGTCGCTCGCTGCACTCCACGGCTCCGAGACCGTCCCTCGTGTGATCTCCCGGATCCTGCCGCGCCAGCCAGATAGGCGCCCGGCTCAATCGTAATCACCATCCCCGGCTCCAGTATCTGCTGCTGACCAGCGGCAACCCTGGGTCCTTCATGAATCTCCAGCCCTACTCCGTGTCCCGTCGAATGTGCAAACTCCTTCTCCAGTCCGGCACTGCGAAGCACGGAACGCGCTGCCTCATCTACATCCGCGCAACGCACTCCGGCCGCTACAGCCGCTATCGCGGCCTGCTGAGCTTCCAGCACCGAATGATACACTTCCCACTCCCGCTCCGTAGCCCGCCCCAGATGCACCGTCCGGGTCATATCCGAGCAGTAGCCATCCAGAACCACCCCAAAGTCCAGGGTGACAAAGCCCTGGGCCGGCAGCCGGGCTGAGGTCGCTCGACCGTGGGGCAGTGCCGACCGCTCGCCACTGGCCACTATAGTCTCAAAACTCATCCCCTCCACGCCGGCCAGACGAGCCATGAACTCAAGCTGGGCTGCCACCTGCGTCTCCGTGGCAGAGCTGGTCAGGTACTCCAGCACCGTGGCGAACAGTTCGCAGCCCAGCGCGGCCGCGCGCCGCAGGCGCACAACTTCATCCTCATCCTTGATCTGGCGGAGTCGCGCCACAAGGCCGTCTGTAGGCTGGAAAAAACCTCTCCTCACCAACCCCGGCAGTGCCCTTTTCATCGCCTCCAGTTCGGCCACCGTCGTCAGGCCAGCGTCAAAGGCACACCGGGTTACCCCGCAGGATGCCAGCCACTCCACCGCCTGAACCCCCGGCGGCCGCTTGTCAATCACCACCCGTGCGCCCGCTGCCTCCGCTCGCGCCTGCTCCGCGTATCGCCCGTCCGTAAACAGCGTGGCCCGCCCTCCGAGCAGCGCAATCGCGCCGCTGGACCCCGTAAACCCGCTCAGATAGCGCACATCTGGCCCATGCGTCACCAGCAGCGCCGTGGCGCCGGTCGCCTGCGCCGCTCGCATCGCTCGATTTCGCCGCAACCTTTCGCGCATCCCCCCATTTTAGAGCAGTTTCCGTTCTAAAAAGACCGCTCATCTGAGCCCCGGTTCCTTTCTGGTCTACCCCTTTTGCCCTCCTCCCATAGATCTGGAACTGGCACAGGAGACTCCCGGCGAGCGCCTGCATCTAACATGTGAGTATGCAGATTTGCACCCCTCCCAGCGATCACAAAGAACTGTCATCTGAATCGCTTGCAGCTTCCCATTCCCTCAATCGCCGCCAGTTTCTCGGATCCAGCTTTGCGGTCGCCGCCCTCGGCGTGGCCGCGTACTCCGGGACCTACGCTCGGCATGAGTTCGAGGTTACCCACCGAACCATACCCATCCGCAACCTCCCCGATAGCTTCCAGAACTTCCGGATCGTCCAGATAAGCGATATCCATCTGGAGGAGTACACCGAACCCTTCTTTCTGGAACGCACGGTCAGCGAGATCAACAGCCTGGCCCCGGACCTGGTCCTGATCACAGGCGACTTCGTCAGCCTGGGTCCACTCTCCCTGAATGTCTCCTGGCAGGCCGCCGGAGTGGCCGCCGAGATCCTCTCCACGCTCAAAGCTCCGCAACGCTTTGGCATCCTCGGCAACCATGACGTCAATGTGGGCGCCAGCCATGTCATCGACCCCCTCCAGGCGCACGGCACCCCCGTCCTGGTCGATCGCTACACTCCCATCGAACGCGGAGGTAACACTCTCTGGATCTGTGGCTGCAACGACGCGGGCACCCAGTCTCCGGACCTCAACGCCGCCATTCCGGCCCATCCTCAGGCGCCGGTCATCTTCATGTGCCACGAGCCGGACTACGCGGAGAAGGTGCTGCTTCACCCCCGTTTCCCGCTCATTGACCTGATGCTATCTGGTCACTCCCACGGCGGGCAGATCCGCCTTCCCTTCCTTGGCCCCCTCATTCTGCCGGCCGGGGGAGTGAAGTACGTGGAAGGCATCTACCGGCTCCAGCAGATGCAACTCTACGTCAACCGGGGTCTCGGCACCGTCGGCCTGCCCTTCCGGCTCAACTGCCCCCCCGAGATCACCCACATGACCCTCGTCCGGGCATAGTGGCCGCGCGTGAACCCTCCGGAAGGCCTTACAGGTGCGCTCCCTGCGGGGATGGAGATCTGGTTCGGCTCTAACGCGCGCTGGCTACCGGCTTCTTCTTTCCCGGCTCTACCGGGCCCTTCGGCACCACCCCGCTCTGGACATCCATCCAGTGATCCAGCAAACTCTTGCGAAACCGCCAGCGGTTGCCGAGTTTGAACGCCGGCACAAATCCCTCTGAGGCGTAACGGTAGAGCGTGTCCCCGCTGATCCCCAGATAATCCGACGCTTGACGTATATCCATCACCTCGCGGAGCGCCAGTTGAGCTTGCGTTGTTCCGGCTGCCATGAACTTCTCCAATCTTGGGGGATTCTCCCGAATCTTCCGGCTTCCTCCTCGTTGTACCTGTTTTTCCACAGGCATACAAGACCTGATTCCACCAAGGGTCCTCTTTTGACACTGGTCCGTCTTCGCATCTCTTCGCGAAGCTGACATGGAACCTCAAGAAATACACGTAAATAACTGATTAATATAACTTTAGACGCTTTCACGATCGATGCTTAGCGTCTCCATCTCCATCGGCTCCGCCTTCTACTTGCCCCGCTTCGGCTCCCACTTCTTTCGAGTCGGCGCCACCTCGCTGCTTCCTGTCTCTGCAGCCACCTCAGGCGGTTCGGCTGAAACCTCTTCAGCTCCCGGCTGGCCGGAGGCCGGGGGCGGTTCCGGACCTGGAAGAGGTGGCGTGGGTAGCGGGGGCGCCACGGGCGCTGAGCCCTGCTGGCTGGCCTTTGGAGCCCACTTCCTCCGCTCAGGAGCCGTAACGGCCTCCTTTTCGGCTGACAAAGGAGCTGGCTGACCTGCTGCCGCCTCACCCGCCACCGGCTCAACGGGCACTGAAGAGACCGCCGCATCGGGTGCAGGAGCTGATGCAACTCCTGCACTCCCAGGGCCCGACCTGGCGACCCACTTCTTCCGCGCCGGAATAGCTCCACCCTCCGGCTCTTGTGCCTTCACCTCCGGCTCGCCTGCCGCAGTCGCGGCGGTACCAGCGGCCTCCCTGGAACCACCCGACACCAACTTGCCGACCGCAGCCGGAGTTGCCTCCTGTGGCGTCTCTGGCTCACCCACTCCATCCAACAGCGGAGCGGCCTGGCCCGGCTCAGGCTCGGTCACCATCTTGCCGACCTGTTCCTGGATACTCTCCAGCAACAGCTCCGCAACGTCCTTTACCGTGATCCCGGCCTCGCCCTCTGCGCCGGCTCCGGCATCAACCTTCCCCGGAGTGCTCTGCAGCATGCTCTTGCAGAATGGGCAACCCACGGCCAGAACCGCGCCACCGGCCTGCCCATGGCCCGCCAGCACCCGCTGCGCCTCGCTGTACCGGTTATCTGAGATTCGCTCCGCCCCGGCCTCTTCTTCCTTCCAGAACTGCCCTCCACCGGCTCCGCAGCAAAAGGAGTTCTCCCGGCTCCGATCCAACTCCACAAAGTCATCCGTCAGCACGCGAAGCACATTGCGCGGAGCGTCATATACCCCGCTGTGTCTGCCCAGGTAACATGGATCGTGATAGCTCACCGCCTGGGAGGTTCCCCTGCCGCTGAGCCTTCCCTCGGCTACCAGCGACTCCAGGTATTCGGTATGGTGCACCACCCTGAAGTTCCCCCCAAGCTGCCGATACTCCTTCCCGATCGTGTTCATGCAGTGCGGACAGGTAGCCACAATCAGCTTTGGGTGCAGGGCCGTCAGCGTGGAGATATTCTGCTCTGCCAACTGCCGGTAAAGATACTCATTGCCGGCCCTCCGGGCGGTATCGCCGGTGCAACTCTCCTTCTTGCCCAGCACCGCGAAGTTTACCCCCGCCCGTGTCAGCAACTGCACAAAGGCCCGCGCCGTCTTCTGCGACTGCGGGTCGTAGCTGGCCGCGCAGCCCACCCAGTAGAGAACATCCGGCGCAGGATTCTCTTCCACCGTCGGCACCACCAGTCCCTCCGCCCAGGCCATCCGCTGGTCGCGGTTCATCCCCCAGGGATTGCCCGCCCGCTCCATTCCCCGAAACGCCGTCTGCAACTGCGTCGGGAACTCTCCCTCCACCATCACCTGCTGGCGCCGCACGTCGATAATGTCCAGCATCTGCTCGTTCTGCGTCGGGCAGACCTCCATGCACGCCCCGCAGGTCGTACACGCCCAGGCTGCCTCCGGCGAAAGGGCGAACTCCAGCAGAGGCCGCGGGCTCTCTCCTCCGCGTTCAAACTCTGCTCCGCGGCGCGCCAGCGCATTCAACTCCATGCGCTTATTGATCTCCAGCGCCGCCGGGCTCAGCGCCTTGCCCGTTGTGGCCGCCGGGCACACATCCTGGCAACGGTTGCACTGGATACAGGCGTAGGCGTCCAGCAGCCGCGGCCAGCTCAGGTCTTCCATGCGCCTGGCCCCCAGCTTCGGATCCAGCGTGGCACCCTCCTGCTCCAGATTCAGATCCAGCGCGGGCAGAACCCCCGAAGCGGCCTCCCGCGCCACCACGTACTTCAGCGGTGCCATCATCAGGTGGATGTGCTTGGTATATGGAAAGTACATCAGGAAGAGCAGAACGCTTCCCAGCGCACCCCAGTACCCAAAGATCCGCCACGCCATCGCGTTCGCTGGTGAAAAGACATGCGAGAGCAAAGACGCAAACGGCTGAAACCGGTCTGGACCCTCCAGCACCAGCCGCGCCCCAGCGCCAATCTCCCGGCTGCCCACATGGAACAGAATGAAGCAGGAGACGATCAGCGAATCTCGCGTGATATACCGCCTGCGCACATCCTCATGCAGCAGGGTCTTCGCGTTGAAGCGAAAATCCTTTGCCGCCGGCAACCAGAAGCGCCGCGCCACCAGCGCCACCACACCCACCATCACCAGCGTGCTGAAGATATCCGCCAGCAGGTTGTAGGTTGCCCCACCCCAACTGGCTGAAGAGATCGAGAGCGGAAGGTATCCCTCCACCGCATCCACCAGGTTGACCAGCATATAGAAGGTGAACCCATAGAAGATCAACGCGTGGAAGAAGCTCACCACCGGCCGTCTGCGAAAGGTTCGATTCTGCAACAGCGTCGTCGTCAGCGCATACCCCAGACGACGGGGTAGGGCGTTCCAGCGCGGTTCAACATCCGGGCGTCCCGCGCGCATGCGACGGTACAACCGATAGAACCCCCAGCCACCGATAGACCCGGTAACCACTGCAAACAGCAGGAAGATGATCTTCTGTGGAAATGGAAGCATTCGAATTCACCCTACCTTGTCTTGCGCTGCAAGGACCTCCGCCGCGCCTCCAACGGTGCCACTGACCTTACCTGCGCAACTCCGCGATCATGGCCGGCACGATCTCTTTCACGTCGCCGACCACTCCGTAGTCAGTGATCTTGAAGATAGGCGCATCCGCATCCTTGTTGATGGCGACGATACATCTGCTCTTGTTCATCCCGGAGAGATGCTGAACCGCACCGGAGATCCCCACGGCTACGTACAACTTCGGCTGCACGGTCTTGCCCGTCTGCCCAACCTGTTCGGAGTAGGATCGCCAGCCGGCGTCCACCACGGCCCGCGTGGCCCCTACGGCTGCTCCCAACTGGTCCGCCAGTCCCTCCACCAGTTGCGCAAACCCCTCCTGGGTACCCACCCCACGTCCTCCTGAGACCACCACATCGGCCTCCGTGAGCGCAATCCGCTCTGTCTTTTCCTTGATGCTTCCAGTCACCTTCAGACGCCTCTGCGGCAGTTCCAGATCCACATCAAACTGTTCGGCTGGTGTGGTTCCGGGAGCGACGGCAGCAAACGAACCCGGCTTTACGGTCACCACGACCACCGGAGCCTGCGCCTCAAAACGCTCGGTCACACGGGAGAGAAACGTGTAGTGCTCGGCGTGCAGCACACCCACCCCTGCTTCACCGCTCTTCTCATAGTGCAGGCGGATCACATCCTCCATCAACGGCGCATCCAGCTTCACCGCAACCCTCGGACTATACTCCCTTCCGCTGCGGCTGCCGGCGATCAGCACCACCTGCGCCTCGCCCTCGCGGGCGATCTGCGCCACGGCTGCGGACCAAACCTCCGCATCATACTGCGCCAGCGCCGGCAGATCCGCCACCAGCACCTGGTCGGCGATCAGCCCCGCAGCCGAAGCCGCCGCGGCGACGTTGCTGCCCAGCACCAGCGCTGTCACCTCGCCCCCATCCGGCAACTCGCTCTGCAACTGCCGTGCTGCCTGCGCGGCCTCATAGGCGCTCTTGCTCAAGACTCCATTGGTCTGTTCCGCCACGATCAGGATCATGCAATCACCCCGGCTTCTTCCCGCAACATCTTTACCAGCTGCGTCGCAGCCGCCGCCGCATCCTTGCCATCCAGAATCTTCCGCATCCGTTCCTTCACCTGGATCTCTGCACCCAGCACCTTAATCTTTGGCGCCACGCCGAAGGCTTCCACAGGTTCCCTGCGAATCTCCTTCTTCTTGGACTTCATGATGTTCGGCAGCGTCGGATAGCGCGGCTCATTCAATCCCTGCTGTGTGGTCACCACCGCCGGCAACGGCAGTTCAAAGGTCTCACTGCCCTCATCCACCTCATGCCGGCCCAGCAGCGTCGAGCCCTTCATCTCCAACTGGCTCGTCCAGGTCGCCTGCGGCCATTGCAGCCGTTCAGCCGTTGCGGCGCCCAGGGCCTGGCTGTCCCAGTCCGCCTGCTGGCCTCCGCACAAGATCAGTTCTGCACCTTCGTTGCGAGCAATCTGCGCCACCACCGCACTCAGCGCGATCGCGTCCAGAGCCACATCCGTCACCACATGCACTCCCCGGTCCGCACCCATCGCCAGCGCCGTACGAATCGCCTCCTCGGCCCGGGCGGGCCCTACAGCCACCACCACAACCTCCAGCGGCGTTCCGCTCTCCGCACCCGTCCCGCTCTCGCGCAGCCGCAGCGCCTCTTCCACCCCATACTCATCCATGGTGTCCATCACCAGCTTGCTGCCTTCCAGATCCACCACGCCGTCCCGCACCCGGACGCTCTCCTCCGCGTCCAGCACCTGCCGTATCATGCTCAAGATCCGCATTCGTTTCGCTCCCCCACTTTCCAGTGACTCTCTGTCTCCCATAGGATGACATCGCCCAGACATACGTCCTGATTCTTACTCCAGGACGCACGCTTTGCACTTTGTACTGCCAGTCTGTTAATTTACCCTCGGGTAGAATAAGCACGCAACTCTTTTCTGGAGATCTTTCTCATGGATGCATCCGCCAACCTCGCCGCCCTGCCAACGCCCCTCTCCAACCTCACCCCTGAAGAACAACTTCTGCAGGAGACGGTCCGCAAGTTCGCCCGCAACAAGATCGCTCCGCTGGTTCGCGAGATGGACGAGGCACAGAAGATGAGCCCCGCCATTATCGCTCAGCTCTTCGAACTCGGCCTCATGGGCATCGAGATACCCGAGGAGTACGGTGGCGTCGGCGGATCCTTCTTCAGCGCCATCCTGGCTGTGGAGGAGATCTCTGCCGTCGATCCAGCAATCGGCGTTCTGGTCGACGTCCAGAACACCCTCACCGTCAATGCACTCCTGCGCTGGGGCAATCAGGATCAGAAGCAGCGCTACCTCCCCCGCATGGCCACTGACACCATCTGTTCCTACGCTCTCAGTGAGGCTGGATCCGGCTCTGACGCCTTCGCCCTGGCCACCACTGCCCGCCGCGACGGCGATGATTACATCCTCAACGGCCGCAAGCTCTGGATCTCCAACGCCGCTGAGGCCGGCCTCTTTATCCTCTTCGCCACGGTCGACCCCGGAGCCGGCTACAAGGGCATCACCGCCTTTCTCATCGAGCGATCCATGGCCGGCTTCACTGTCGGCAAAAAGGAGGACAAGCTGGGCATCCGCGCCAGCTCCACCTGCGAGTTGCTGCTGGACGACTGCCGCGTTCCCGCCGCAAACGTCCTCGGCGAGGTCGGCAAAGGCTACAAGATCGCCATCGAAACCCTGAACGAGGGCCGCATCGGCATCGCCGCCCAACTGCTTGGCCTGGCCAGCGGAGCCTGGGCACACGCGGCTCGCTACAGCCAGGAGCGCCATCAGTTCGGCAAGCCGATCGCCGAGTTTCAGGCCGTGCAGTTCGCCCTGGCCGAGATGGCCACGGAGGTGGAAGCCAGCCGCCTGATGGTCTACAACTCCGCCCGACGCAAGCAGTCCGGCCTGCCCTTCCTCAAGGAGGCCGCCATGACCAAGTACTTTGTCTCCCAGGTGGCCGAACGCGTCGCCAGCAGGGCTGTAGAGATCTTTGGAGGCTACGGTTTCGTCAAAGACTATCCCGTCGAGAAGCTCTACCGCGACGCCAAGATCGGCACCATCTACGAAGGCACCTCCAACATGCAACTGGCCACCATCGCCAAGCAGGTGCTGTAGAGCGAAAGTGCCTGTGCCCTGCAGAGAAAGCAAAGGCCCGCAGACTGCACCGGTTTCCGGCTGTCTGCGGGCCTCGCCGCTTCCAGGTTCGAACACTCCAGCGGGCCCGTTGTGCCCGCTGCTTACAGCGTGTAACGGCCGGCTTCGACCATCACCGCTGCAATCTCCCGGCCCAGCGTTACCGTGTTGACGGGCTCGTGTTTGGCCAGTCGGCGGAAGATCGCCATCTGGGTGCGCAGCATATCGCCCTCGGCAACCGCAGCCAGCACGCGCTCGGCTGCGGTCTCCACAATGCGGAAGGAACGGGCCGCGTAGTATTTGGCCATCTTCACAGCCAGGGCATTGCTGCCGGC
>JAJZDM010000124.1 GCA_021806005.1 Acidobacteriota bacterium
CCAGGCTCAAGAGCGTATCGGGATCCCGCCAGCGGCGGAGCTCCAGAAAGGCATCTGCGCCGACAATTACCAGGATATGGTCCTCGGGCAGGCACTGCCGACGCAGCCTCGCGAGCGTGTCGACGGTGTAGTTGGGAGAGCCATCCGGGAGGGGAGCGTCCAGCGGAGAGGGCTCAAACACCGTTCTGCCGGGGCGCTGGCCGGGGAGTCCTGCGGGGCCTGAAGGGCTCGTCGCTTCTCCGGCCTTGCACAGCAGCGTCACCATCGCCAGACGATCCGCAAAGCTGGCTGATGCTCCATCGGGTTTCAGCGGCTGTCTGGCGGTAGGCGCAAACAGAACCCGATCCAACTGGAAGGCGTCGGCCGCCGCCCGTCCCACCGCCAGGTGGCCCAGATGGGGTGGATCGAAGCTGCCACCGAAGAAGCCAATACGCATGATGGCTGATTCTAAGTCATCCTCCATCGGGAGGCAGCCGTGAAGCGGTTCTGCTCAGCGCCGTCCTCCTCCGCCTCCGCCATGGAAGCCACCTCCGCCTCCACCGTGGAATCCGCCTCCTCCACCATGGAAGCCACCACCGCCAGCGAATCCGCCGCCGCGGTTGCCATAGCCACCCCCGCGGATGCCGCCACCGCCGTAGCCGCCGCCACGATTGCCGTAGCCGCCGCCCCAGCCCCCGCGGTTACCGTAGCCATACCCGCCTCGACCGTAGCCTCCGTAGCCATAGCCGCCACGGCCCCAGCCGCCGCGATCCCAGTCGCCCCAGCCACCCCACCCACCCCAGCCCCAGCCACCCCAACCCCAGCCACCAACGCCTACCCAGGGATAGCCGTACCCGTATCCGTAATAGGGATAGCCGTAGCAGTTGTAGTAGCCGTAGTAGCAATTGGGATAACCATAGTAGGCATTGGGATAAGCGTAGCCATAGCCGTAGGCCTGATAGCCTGCATCGTCCACCGAGGCCTGGGCGGGCACCCCGCCGTCGGAGGCGCTGCCGCTATAGGCATCCGAGGAGTCATCCTGATTCGGATAGGCCTGCCCCGTAGCCGTCTGAGCCGGGTAGGGCTGGGCTGCGCCGGGATAGGACTGGCCGTACTGAGCAGCGTAGCCGGAGGGCGCGGAGCCTGGTTGCGAGGGGGTTTGCGGAGCCTGGGGATAGTAGGCGCCCTGCGGACCCTGAGAATCGTAGTTGCTCTGCGGAGCCGCGCCGGAGCCGTAGGGAGCTCCGGAGTAACCGCTCTGCGCAAAGGCGCCTGGAGGCACAACGCAGAGGGCCAAACCGGCAAGAGCGAGGAGTGCTGAGAAGGGACGCATAAGACACCTCTTTCTCTATAAATCCACAATCTCTGCGAATGTTGCGCGGGGAGTAGATCCAGAGAGCGGACAGCGATCGCGGCGGCAAAACCTAAGGGCGGTCCGGTTTGATCCGGACCGCCCTTCTCAACTGCTTACGGGAGCAGGTTCAGGTCTGCGAGCTACCGACCAGCGTGGCCGCCACCACCACCGCCGAAGCCGCCGCCGCCACCGCGGCCTACACCGCCGCCGCCGCCCCAGCCGCCGCGGCCTCCGCCCCAGCCACCGCGGTCACCGCCCCAGCCACCGCGGCCCCAGTCGCCACGGCCCCAGCCATCACGGCCCCAGCCACCCCAGCCCCAGCCTCCGTAGCCGCCCCAGCCCCAGCCACCCCAGCCCCAACCCCAGCCAAGGCCCCAGCCCCAATCCCAGCCAGGATCCCACCAGTAGGGATAGGACCACCAATAGGGATAGCCGTTCTGGTACCAGTCATACGGTTCACCGGAGCCGTAAGGCATGTAGCCGCCGCTGCCGTACTGGCCCTGCCCGGCCTGCGGGGGAGGCCCAAAGGGAACCAGGTCCCCGGTGACTTCATTGGGATCGAACTCGAAGACGTGACTCGAGGGCCCGTTGAAGTAGATCGCGTGCTTTTCCTTAATCTTGATCGGCTTCCGATTCATATGGTCGCCCGGATACGCGTAGGCCTCTCCCTTGAGAACCCGCATGGTATCCGTGTTGGCGTTGAAGGTATAGAAGCCGTCTTTGATCAGGTCGGTCTGGCCGCCAGGAAGATCGATGAGAAACTCAGCACCCTTGACCGAGTTGTGGATGGCTATGTTTGCGACGCCATGGGTCACGTCCAGTTCGAGTTCCACATCGCTGAGTTCCACCACCCGCACGCTTCCACCCTGGGCCACGCGAAGGAAGACCCCGGTAGCGGGTACGGCGCTGGCCGTTCCATGCATCGGAGCGATCACCTGCCCGGGCGTCACCTTGTCGATGAAGTCGTTGGAGTAATCGGGATTGTTGGCCGACTGAGCCCCACCGGGTGCGGGCTGCTGGTACTGTTGCTGATTTTGCTGTTGCGGATACTGCTGCTGGTACTGTTGCTGCGGATACTGCTGCTGGTACTGCGGCTGGCTCTGTTGCTGTTGCGGGTACTGCTGCTGATATTGCGGCTGGCTTTGTTGTTGTTGCGGATACTGCTGCTGGTACTGCGGCTGGCTTTGTTGCTGTTGCGGGTACTGCTGCTGATATTGTGGCTGGCTTTGCTGTTGTTGCGGGTACTGTTGCGGGTACTGCTGTTGGTTTTGCGGAACGCTATTGGAGCGCACGATGGGCGCGGGCTGCTGGCTGGGTGCGGGTTGCTGGTATGGATACTGCGCCGGCGGATTGGCCGGGGATCCAGGAGCCGCACTCCCCTGGTCACTGGCCTGCGCTAACGCAACCGTCGCAACTGTCGAGAGCGTAAAAGTGAGCAGGAGACCTTTAGTCCATGTCATACCCAAAACCTCTATCACGTATAGACGGCAATTTCTCTCCAAATGTTGCGGCGCTGGATGCTCTGGTTGCAGGCAGGGTAGCCCCGGCGCCTGCAGCAAGCAACGGGAGGGGGTTCCTTCATCTTCTCCGGTAGGGACGATAAACCGGTTCCCACACATTTGCAGCCAGATAGTCCAGAAACGCCTCACCGGTTACCGCGGCGAGCCCCTCCCGGTCCGCCTGTCTTCCCACGGCCACGGCCACGCTCATCGAGACATCGCGCAGGGAGTCCAGCGGGGGCAGGAGTGCCCCCTGGGGATCCGTCACAGCCGGCGAGAGAGCGGCCAATGTCCTGGCGGCGGCCATGATCATGCCATCGCTGACCCGCCTGGCCTTGGCGCTGACGATCCCGAGCGCCATTCCGGGGAAGATGTAGGAGTTGTTGGTCTGTGCAATCCTGTGCGTCCTGCCGCCAAACTCCACCGGAGCAAACGGGCTTCCGGTTCCCACGATGGCCTGACCATTGGTCCACCGGATCAGATCGCCGGGCGTGGCCTCGCAGCGGCTGGTGGGGTTGGAGAGAGGCAGGATCACGGGGCGCACCGGCTGTCCGGCTGGTTCTTGAACTCCGGCCATCATGGCCCGCACCACCTCTTCGCTGAAGGCGCCGGCCTGGCCGGAGACGCCGATCAACGCGGTAGGCCGCACTCGCCGCACGACCTCGAGCAGTTCGATCCCGCACTGGCTGCGATGCCAGTCCCGAACCTCGTGGAGCGGGCGGGCATAGCCCATGCGGGTGCGTGCCAGCTCCTTGTCCGGGCGCAGGCCTGGGGCATCGGGGGTACTCTCCATCCCCTCTACGAGGAGCCCATCCTTGTCCACCGCATAGAATCGCCGGCGCGCGTCCTGCTCGCTGAGTCCGGAGCTGACGAGCGCCTGGGTGAGAAGCTCGGTAATGCCCATTCCCGCCGAGCCGAATCCGAAGATCACGACGCGCTGCCGGTCAAGGGGAACGCCAGAACTGTTTACCGCGGCCAGCAGTGTGGCTACCGCAACGGCAGCCGTTCCCTGGATGTCGTCGTTGAAGCTGGGCAGCACGTCTCGATAGCGGTCCAGCAGGCGGCGGGCGTTGTGACCGGCAAAGTCCTCCCACTGCAGCAGCACATGCGGCCAGCGCTTGCGGACGACGCGGACAAAGGTCTCCACGAACTTGTCATACTCGGCGCCGCGAACCCGTTCATGCCGCCAGCCGATATACAGCGGGTCGGCGATCCGTGCAGTGTTGTCTGTACCGACATCCAACAGCACCGGCAGGCAGGTCATGGGATGGATCCCGGCGAGCGCCGTATACAGCGCCAGCTTGCCGATGGGAATCCCCATGCCGCCCGCGCCCTGGTCGCCCAGGCCCAGGATCCGCTCGCCGTCAGAGACGACGATGCAGCGCACGTGGTCATAACGCGGATGGCTGAGGATGGTCTCAATCCGGGAGCGGTTTGGATAGCTGAGGAAGACGCCGCGCGGCCGTCGCCAGATCTCGGAGAACCGCTGGCAGCCCTCGCCCACCGCAGGCGTGTAGACGATCGGCAGCATCTCCTCCACATTGCGGGTGATGAGGGCGTAGAAGAGCGTCTCGTTGACGTTCTGCAGGTCGCACATGAGGGTGTAGCGGGCAAAGTCGTCGGGCAGGGAACGAAAGGCACGCAGCCGCCGTTCTACCTGTTCGTCAAGCGTGCCGATGTGAGGGGGCAGCAACCCGTGCAGTGAGAACTCATTCCGTTCGGACTCTGGGAAGGCCGTCCCCTTGTTGAACATCGGAGAGGTCAACAACCCTAAACCGGTCAGCGATGTCTCCAGAAACTCCGGTGCCCTGCGCTGCCTGTCCATAGCCCAGATTTTATGGCATTTTCGGTGTTGATGCGTATCCCGAAGCGGGCTTGCAGCGGCGTTTTCCTTGGGGGAAAACGCCCATCGAAGTCGAGTCGCCCTCGACACCTACACCGAAACTACCTTAGAGCAGAACCCGCGTTCCGGTGTGCGTGGGCGGGGGCTGCGAGACGGCCTCTCCAGAGAAAGAGCCACGCACCGGGCGTGGGAGGGGTGGAGCGACTCTGGTGGGGTAGAGGAGCGATGTTGGCACTGTTCTACCGCCGATGTCTCCCAGGCTGCGGCAGGGGGTCTGCCGGCCTGGCCTCCGTGGTTTCTTCGCCGCAACGGCCCGGGGTGTTTGGTGGCCTTCGGCCTTCTCTGTACTCTAGGCACTATGCATTGTCTCTCTGTCAGCCGTCGCGCCGCGGATCGCCTTCGATCCGGGCACCTCTGGGTCTACCGCTCCGACCTCGCCTCGGCGCAGGATGTGGCGCCGGGCTCTCTGGTGTCCCTGCTGGATCCGCGCGGTGTACCTCTGGGCACGGCGCTGTACTCCTCTTCTTCGCAGATCGCGGCCCGGCTGGTGTCGCGCACACCCGGTCTTACCCGTGCGCAGTATCTGGCGGATCTGCGCACCCGCATCGATGCGGCGATTGAACTTCGCCGCCAGATGGCTCCCATCTCACCGGGAAACAATGCGCACCGTATCCTTTTCTCGGAGGCAGATGACGTTCCGGGCATTGTCGCCGATCGTTACAACGATCTCGTCCTGCTGCAACTGCTCACCCAGGGCACGGCGCAGGATGATGTTCGCACGGTCGTTGTGGAGGCTCTGTGCGCCGCGTCCTCCGGCGACGCTCTGACGATCTGGGAGCGTCCCGATCCCCGCATCCGGGAGATGGAAGAGCTTCCGGCTCCCCGTCCCGGTCCACTGTACAGCAGCCTGGCAGAGCCGCCCAGCGCCACCGTCTTTACGCTCAACCACCTCGGATTCCACTACGACGCGGCCGCCGGCCAGAAGACCGGGGCTTTTCTTGACCAGCGTCTGAACTATGCGGCTGCGGCCCGCGCGGTGGCGTCTGCCGGAGCGGCGCGGGCTGCGGGAGGCAACGGTCCCCGAGCGCTGGACGTGTGTACCTACCAAGGCGGATTCGCACTGCATCTGGCCAGGGTGTGCACACGCGTCACGGGCGTTGACGCCAGCCGATCCGCGCTGGAGGCAGCCGAGCGCAACCTGATTCTGAACCAGACCATCGACCCGGCGCTGGCGGAACGCTGCGCGGTGGAGTGGATGGAGGCCGATGCCTTTGAGTATCTGCGCCACCTCGACCAGGTGGCGCATACGGGTTCTGCGCCGCATCCATCCGCTGCGGAGCTCTTCGACGCGATTGTGCTGGACCCGCCCGCCTTTGCGAAGTCCAAGCGTGCTGCGGAGGGAGCGCTGCGCGGTTACAAGGAACTGAACCTCCGCGCGCTGCGTCTGCTGGCTGCCGGGGGGACGCTGATCACCCACTCCTGCTCTCATCACATCTCCCTGGAGGCGTTTACGGCGGTGGTGGCGGCGGCGGCCGCGGATGCGGGCCGCAGGGTTCAGATTCTGCACCGGCGCGCCGCCGCCCCGGACCATCCGGAGATCCTCACCCTGCCGGAGACGGCTTACCTGAAGTGCCTGATCTGCCGCGTAGAGGGGTAAAAGCCGCACGTGGCGCCGCGGCACCCTTCAGGCACGGGCGAAGAGGTGGTTATTCGAGGGAGCGCATCTGCCGGATGTAGAGCGAAGAGAGAAACTTCCGGCCGGTGCTGGCGCCGGACATGTAGCGGCGCTTGCCGAAGATGGGGCGGTCGAACCAGGCGCGGTCGAACTTGCCCAGAATCGCCCAAGCGATGCCGGCGTAACCGTTGGGATCGCGCCCATCGAGCTGATACCGGTCATTCAGATAGATGGCCACCTTCATCGCGATCCGCACGTTGGGCGTCCACTCCACGATCTTCTTGGCCCAGTACATGCGCATCACATTGTGCATCCATCCAGAGCGCAGCATCTGGATCTGGGCAGCATTCCACAGCTCGTCGTGAGTCTGGGCCTGCTCCAGTTGCGGCAGTTTGTAGAGCACCTGGCGGGCGTCGGCATCGTGTTCCTGGAGGGTTCTTTGCGCCCAGGCCTCGGCGCAGGCCGGTGAGTCGTATTCGGGCTGAAAGCGGACGAAGTTTACCGCCAGCTCGCGCCATACGATGAGCTCGTTGAAGAAGCTGGAGCGCGCCTCCTCCAACCGGGGATTCTTCCGTACCGCCGCATCCACGGCCAGGGCGATCGTCTGGGGGCCGATATGTCCAAAGTGGAGGTAAGGACTCATCCGGCTGCTCCCATCCAGCTCGGGGTGATTGCGGTCTCGGGCGTAGCCGGGCAGGATGGCTGCGCAGAAGTGCTGCAGTCGCTGCTGCGCGGCGCGGCTGCCCCCGGTCCAGGCCTCGACGGGGGCGACGCTACGATCCAGCTCGGTCCAGCCGCGGGTGATGTCGGCGTTTCCCTCGTCGGCGTAGAGGCCGTGTGGCGGCTGCCAGGCCACCTCCGCGTGCGGGTTGGCGTAGGGGGTTAGAAACTCCGGCAGAGCGCGAAGCAGTCGCGGACGCGCGACCCCGGCGCTGAACTGGGCCTTCTCCAGCAGGCGAGAGGGCACAATCACATCCGCATCCACGGTCCAGAACGGAACCGTCAGTTGGTCGGCGACGCTCATCCGCCAGAGCTCCGGCATGCGCATCGGATTCTCGTCGCCGATCACCATGGCGGCTTGAACATCGGTGAAGAACCGGAGAGGGTCCTCCAGGGGTGCGCGCCGCAGGACGAACCCCACACCGCGCTGGGCGCAGGCCTCAGCGGCATCCGGCAATCCCTGGTTGAGAAACGCATAGTGGCGCAGATTGGCGTGAGGGAAGTTGCTGATCCCGGCAAAGTAAGCGACCACCGGCAGTGCCAGCGCGTTGGCCACGGCGATGGCCACATCCAGGGCGTGGTTGTCCTGCCCCCGTTGAGCGCGCTGCATCCAGTACACAATGCATCTGCCCTCCGGCGCGGGAGAGCCTGCCCGGCGGACCCTCACCCGGGCGTCCTGGACCAGCTCGCGCAGCGCCCTGGGCACGCTCTGGTCGTTGGCCAGGTCTTCCGCCAGGCGTAGAGCGGCCTGATCCTTTTCTTCGGCAGTGATCACCTTGTGGGGCCGCAAGCGTTTCTCCCTGATCTTCTCCAAGCTACCTCAATCCCTGCGATCGTCTACCATCGTCTTTGCGAGAAGATTCCATGTCCAGTGCCTCTGCTCCTCTCTCTGCCAAGCATCCTGCAACGGACGTCCTCGAGACCGTCACCCTGCGCCGCGCCACGGCCGAGGACGCCGTGGCGCTGGCTCTTACCGGCGCGGCGACCTTCCTGGAGGCCTTCACCTGGATGTTGCCCGGCGCCGATATCCTGGCCCACACTCAGAAGCAGCATACGGTTGAGGTGTACGCACACTATCTGGCTGAGCCCAGTTCCCGTGTGACCGTGGCCGTGACGGGTTCCGCGGTCGGGTTCCCGGAGGAGCCGGGCTCGGTGGTGGGCTATGTTCTGCTATGTACTCCGGAGCTACCCTCTTTCGAGGTTCAGCCGACGGACGTGGAGTTGAAACGGATCTATCTGTTCTCGCGATTTCGCTTCGCGCCGGTTCTGGATCGGTCGGGAAACCCGATCCCCGATCTTCGTCCGGCTCAGGCGCTGATGGACGCGGCTGTGGCGGACGCCCGCGCCCTGGGTGCCCGCCGGTTGCTGTTGGGAACCCATGCGGGGAACTCCCGCGCCATCGCCTTCTATCGTCGTAACGGTTTTCGGGAGGCGGGAACACGCGTCTTCCAGGTGGGCAGCCAGCAGTGCTGCGACCTGATTTTCGCGCGGTCACTTGTGAGTTTCTGAAGGTTCTACGGCATCTTTTGCCTCATCAGACACGTCTCATAGTATGTGGTAGACTAGAATCGTTGGAAACGTGCGCGCCTTCGAGTCGCCGAAGCCTCATCCCTGAGAACTTCCGCCCGCGCCCGCGGCCTTGACCGCATCCTCGTCCCCAACGATCCCGCTACAACCAGGGGAGATCTCCGTCTGTGCGCAGAAAGATCCCGGCGCCAGCCCATCTCTTCCCGCAATCTCTCAGGAGGCTCCGTGCGCGTGAGCCTCCCTCAGGAGCGCCCCAGTGGCTGAAGAACTCGATAAGTACGAAGAAGACGTAGACCATATCATCGACGCCGGCAAAGAGAAGGGTTACCTCACTTACGGCGAAGTCAATGACCTGCTGCCGGGTGACATCACCTCGCCGGATGAGCTGGATGACCTGATGGCGACCATCAATACCCAGGGCATCGACGTCCTTACGGAGAGCCGACGCGGCGCGCGCGATGAAGAGCGCGACGTGGATGCCGAGCCCGGAGAGGAGTCCGACGACGTCGAGTTGGACCTGTCTCCCGGGACGCTGGAGAAGACCAATGATCCGGTGCGCATGTACCTGCGCGAGATGGGCACCGTGCCGCTGCTGACCCGCGAGGGCGAGGTGGAGATCGCCAAACGGATCGAGCGCGGCCAGTTGCGGGTCATGAAGGCGATCTCGCGTTCTACCATCGTGATTCGCGAGATCATCGGTCTTGGCGAAGACCTGAGGCGCGGTGTGCGCAACATCAAGGAAGTGGTTACCTTCGATGAAGAGGAGCTCACCGAGGAGATCCTGGCAGCCCGGGTGAAGCAGACCGTAGCCCGCACCGATGAGATGGTCAAGCATCAGAAGAGGGCTGCGGAGTATCTGGCCAAGTCCCTGGACCCGCAGGGCAAGGACGCCAAGTCGAAGGCCCGCCACACGCGCAAGAATCTCTGGATGATGGGCCGTGAGAACGTCTTTGTCTCCCGGATCGTCCGCGAGTTCAAGTACACCAACAGCGAGAAGAAGCGTCTGCTGGACAAGGTGAACAAGACCCTGGACTCGATGCGCACGCTGGAGCGCCAGATTCGCTCGCTGGAGGCCAAGTTCGAGGCCTCCCGCTCCGAGGAGCTGAAGAAAGAGTACCGCCGGCAGCAGAAGAACTGCCGCATCGATCTGGAGCGCATGGAGGCCGATGCCGGCATCTCGCACGACGCCCTGAAGCGCACCCAGCGGGAGATCATCCAGGGCGACATGGACGCCGAGAAGGCCAAGCGGGAGCTGATTGAAGCCAACCTGCGCCTGGTGGTCTCCATCGCCAAGAAGTACACCAACCGCGGACTGCAGTTCCTGGACCTGATCCAGGAGGGCAACATTGGCCTGATGAAGGCGGTGGACAAGTTCGAGTATCGGCGCGGCTACAAGTTCTCCACCTATGCGACCTGGTGGATTCGCCAGGCGATCACCCGCGCCATTGCGGACCAGGCCCGCACCATTCGCATTCCGGTGCACATGATCGAGACCATCAACAAGCTGATCCGCACCAGCCGGCAGCTTGTGCAGGAGTTGGGCCGCGAGGCTTCCTCCGAGGAGATCGCCAAGCGCATGGACATCCCGGTGGCCAAGGTGCGCAAGGTGCTGAAGATCGCTCAGGAACCGATCTCGCTGGAGACTCCGATTGGAGAAGAGGAAGACTCGCATCTGGGGGACTTCATCGAAGACCGCATGGCTGTGAGCCCGTCCGACGCGGTGATTTCGGTGAACCTGAAGGAGTACACCTCGCAGGTGCTGCGCACGTTGACGCCCCGCGAGGAGCGGGTAATCAAGATGCGCTTCGGCCTGGAGGATGGCAGCGAACATACGCTGGAAGAGGTTGGCCAGAGCTTCCAGGTGACGCGTGAGCGCATCCGTCAGATCGAGGCCAAGGCTCTGCGCAAGCTGCGTCATCCCAGCCGCTCACGCAAGCTCAAGGCGTTTGTGGATGGCGTGAAAGAGGTATAAGCGGAGAACCTGCAGTTGAGATTCTGCGAAGGGGCGCCCTGAACAGGGCGCCCCCTTTTTGATCCGTGAAGGTCCTGTGAATTGAGGCGACAGGATCTCAGCAGCGCGCGTTTGCAGCTTTCGTCCGTTGG
>JAJZDM010000125.1 GCA_021806005.1 Acidobacteriota bacterium
CGTGAGACCCAATCGACCGATCTCTACTTCGGATATCGATTGGGCTTCAACACAGAGTTCCATATCGATACCCTGTTCTGGCAAGGCTTTGGCCTCAACAATACCTACGGCATCGATGACTTCCCCGACGGAGAGGCGTTCAAGGTCGGGGTGCGTTATCCTCACTTCTCCATCGCGCGCTTCTTCCTGCGCAAGACCATCAACCTGGGTGGTGGCTCGCAACCCGTAGACGACGACGCCATCACCCTCCGCGGCCGGCAGGATACCGATCACATCACCATCACCATTGGCAGATTCAGCATCAAGGATGTCTTTGACGGCAACCAGTATGCGAATGACCCGCGCACCCAGTTCATGAACTGGGCCCTGATGGCCAACGCCGTCTATGATTACCCGGCCGACGCTCTTGGCTTTACCACCGGCGTAGACATCGAGTGGTACACGTCCAAATGGACCCTGCGCTATGGGTGGAACCAGATGTCGAAGTATAGAAATCAGTTCACCGCCGAAGACCTGTACATTACCGTCCCTGCTGAAGCGAATGCTGGTGACGGCAAGATCTTCCAGGATTGGGGAATGGTCACTGAACTTGAGCATCGCCACACCCTTCGAACGCATCCCGGTTCCCTTCGCCTTCTGGTCTTTGATAACCGGACCAACATGGGCAGCTATAAAGCTGCGGTCGCCCTGGCCAACGCACCCGCCACGCTGGCCGTCTGGGGCACCCCTGCGAACTTTCTCGCCAGCGCCAACGGCATCACCGGCGGCATCGACGATACCCACGCCCTGCGCAACACCTGGGGTGCTGGCCTGAACCTCGATCAGGAGATCCGCAAGAACGTCGGGGTATTCTCCCGCATCGGCTGGAACCGCGGCCAGAACGAGTCGTTCGAATTCACGGACTCAAACTGGACGGCGACCTTCGGCACCAGCATCCAGGGCGCACGCTGGAGGCTGCCCCAGGACGTCGTCGGCGCCGCCTTCATCGCCAGCGGCGCCTCCAAGGCGAATCAGGCTTACCTGGCCGCAGGCGGAATCGGCATCCTCACCGGCGATGGAGCGCTCAGCTACAGTCCGGAGAAGGTCGTGGAGCTCTACTACGACCACCAGTTCTCCCCGCGCATCCACGCCACCCTGGACTACCAGTTTGTAGACGATCCAGCCTTCAATCGGGCTCGTGGCCCGGTCAACGCCATCTTCGGCTTTCGCCTGCATTATGAGTGGTAACTCTTCCTCACTGCCTGCAGCAGACATCCCGGAGCGCGCCTGAACCGGACCTTCCTTCGGGAGCGCCCGGCAGAAGGCGCTCTGACATCTCAAACCCAGCATGCCTTGCACTGGAGGTTTCTCCAGGAAAGCTCCGGCGGGCATGGCGCTACGCATACCTTGAAGAGTCTCTGCCCCCGGATCTCATGAGCGGCGGTCTCTCAAAGCCGGGCACTCCACCCAGGGACGAAGGGCTTGCATGGAAGAGATGCCCCCCTGCACTGAGGCAAGGCCGTGCGGCAAAGCGCAGTGCAGTTCCCACCGCTGACCGTGGTGGATGGGTTTGCCCGGCAGAGCGTAGCCACCGAAAGCTGGGCAAAGAACATCTTCCGATCCGTTTAACCTCTGCCCCCTGAGAACGGCACACGCGGCGACCTCCCGACGTCATCGCACACAAGCCGGCTCCGTCGGCAGATAGGGATTCTCAAAAGCGACTGCCCTGGGCGCGCATCTTCACCATCATCCATCCGCATTAAAGACAAAGATGGGAAAAGCCGAAGGCCGCTCCCATCTCTGAACTTCTCTCAGTCTCTACCTTCTGAACCAGCTTCCGTTTGTCCTAGAACGGGTTCAGCTTGTCGAGGCCATGCTTTGGCTTCTTCTTGCTGGAGCTCTCGTCGTTCTTGTCGATCTTCTGGGTCTTGACCTTCTTCTTCTTCTTGCCGCTGGTGCTGCTGGTGGTGCTGGCAGCCGGCTGAGCCATGGGAGTGGCTTGCCCCTCAACATCGTTTACCTGATTGGGAGCCTCAACAGGCTTCTCGATCGGCGGCAGGGCCTTTGCAGCGGACTTGGGCATCGGCAGGCCATAGTTCGGATCCGGCGCGCCGGTGGCAGCCGGAAGGTCGCTGGCTGGAGTTCCGGTGGGGGCAGCGCTGCCCTCGGAGCCGGGGGTAACCACATCCACGCCTAAACCAGTCCCGGAACCCTCCGAGGAGGTATTGGCTGGCTCGACGACGGTGACCGTCTTATCCGTGTCCATCGCAGCCGCGGAGCCCTCGGTGGGAATGCTCTCCAGCGTAGGCGGCGCGGTAGAGGCAGGAGGTGGCGGAGGAGCTGCCGCCGTCTCACCCGATCCCGTGAAAGTGCCGCTATCCTTCAGCTCCGGATGGGCTTTGGCCAGATTCGGATTGAAAGCATCCTTGTAGTCCGCCATCAACTGCTTCACAATCGTGGGCGCCAGCACCGGCGCTGGGTCCTCCAGCGGAGGCAGGCCGATGCGGGCAGCCGTAACCGTGTTCGGCGACTGCAGGAACAGCACCTCGATGCGCTTCTGCATCGTGTACTGCGCACGGCTGTTTTCCAGCTCGTCGCTCAACGACGCCTCTTCCTTGGTAGGCTTCGGGATGGGAAGATTCATGCCCGTCAGACGCTCTTTGGCATCCTCCGCATGGGGCGCGGCGGAGTGGTAGAGCACCACAGCGCGATAGTTCTGGGCTGCCTTGCTGTCATAGTCCTGCAGCAGGCGGCCTTTCACCCCTTCCGGCAGGCAGCGGGTTCCGCGCGCTATATTCGCGCCGCAGATGGGATTCACTCGAACCAGCGCCGCCTCCGCCTCATAGGCGTCGCCGATACCAATCAGCACATCGTCCATGTGGCTGTACAGCGGATACGTGTGGGCCACCGTCTCGTAACGCGCAATGGCGGCCGGCCAGTTGGCCTGGGAGGCATAGAAGTCGCCGATCTGCGCCTCTCGATCGGCCAGAATCTCCTGCACCTCACGCAGCTTCTGGCGCGCTTCGTCCAGAATCGGCTTGGGCGCGTCCGGATACTGCGTCAGCATCGTCCGGTACTCCCGCTCGGCCTGTTCTGCCTTGGAGTAGTCGCGGCCAGGTACATCCATCTGCTTGAAAGCGATGTCGCCAATGCGCAACTGCGCTTCCGCAGCCTCCGGAACGTTGGGGAAGAAGGTGATGAAGTCGCGGTACTCCTGCTCCGCCTCCGTGTACGCGGCACTGCCCCCCTCTTTGTACCAGGCATCCGCAATCGCCAGCTTGGCGCGCATCATGTACTGCGAATCGGGGTACGTATCCAGCAACGCCTGCATGTCAAGGCGACCAATGTCATAGTGGCCACTGGCGATCTGCGCCATCGCCTTGTCGTAGAGCTGCTTGTCCGGCAGTTGCGAGTCCTTGCCGATCAGGGGGTTGTACTTCGCCTCCTTCTTCAGCTCCGCCTTCGTATCCTTGGTCTCCTGGACCCGCTCGTCCTTGGCCACCTTGGCGTGCGGGTGCTTCTTCGTATCGTTCGGCGTCACCCCGGAGGCCGTCGCCTTCGGCTTGGCGGGCGCCTCAACGGATTGCACGCGCTCCGTCTTGAAGAACTTGGAGAAGTGGCTCTTCTTCTTCGGCTGTGCCTGATTGCTCCCGGTCGTCGCAGCCGAGGCCGAGGGGGCAGGCGTGCTCTGCGCAGCGGCTGCAGCCTGGCCATGGAGTGCGGGGGCTGCGGCGGCGAGCAGGCTGAGGAGAAATGCAGCAGGAGCGAGGGCTGCGAGGCCGCGGGCTGGATGACGGGGGAAGAGAATCCGAATCTTCATGCGTGTCGATACTCCGAACTGCTGCGGCCTAAGCCGCTTGACTCCGAACTGCTGCGGCCTAAGCCGCTTGACTCCGAACTGCTGCGGCCTAAGCCGCTTACTGAATTCCTGCGGCGTAAGCCCAAAACTCCGCTGCTCGTACGAAAGGACCCGCCGGCATCTTCCTGCGGCGTCTAATGACCCTCTCTATTCTATCCGTCCGGGGATCATTCTGGCCAAGCGGCCAAAGGCCCCCGTGCGGGCCGTGCACAAGCTGCGTCCAATCATCCGGCGGCGCGGGCCAGACGCAGAAACTCACGGGCGTTCTCCTCTGTCTTTCCTTCCCCGCCCGGCTGAGCGAGTGGAGCAAAGATCGCGGACCCCGCTACCAGCATCTCCGCTCCTGCTTCGACGACCGAGGCTACCGTATCGTGAGCAATACCGCCGTCCACCTCGATGCGGTAGTTAAGGCCGTACTCCTGGCGCAGGCGCCGGAGCTGCGCAATGCGTTCCACCGAACGTGGCAGGAATCTCTGGCCGCCGAAGCCCGGATTGACGCTCATCACCAGCACATGATGGACCATCGGGAGAACCTCCGTCAGCGCCTCAATGGGTGTGGCAGGGTTCACCACCACCCCCGGCAGCATGCCCTGGTCCCGGATGAGTTGCAGCGTGCGATTCAAGTGACGGCACGCTTCGACGTGAACAGAAACCATATCGGCTCCCGCCTCGGCAAAGGCGGAGATGTACTCGTCCGGACTCTCGATCATCAGGTGGCAGTCCAGCGGGAGGCTCGTGATGGGGCGCAGCGCCTTGACGACCGGGGGTCCAAAGGTAATATTGGGGACAAAATGCCCGTCCATGACGTCCACGTGGACGATGGTGCCGCCGCCAGCGGTGGCCCGGGCGATCTCGTCGGCCAGATGGGCAAAGTCCGCGGCTAGGATGGAAAAGGCAAGTTCAACCATAATGCTTCTGCTCCCGGGCTCTCTGATCCTTCAAGTCTAGCAGTGGGCAAGCGGATTCTCGGGCTCCGCCGCGGGCGAACCCGAGGCTACCCGGACAGCGGCGTTCAGGATGCGCCGAATCGGCCAGGAACCATCCGGGCCGGGAACGAAGATCTCGCCCGCGCGGCGCCGCTCCGAGCGGTAGTACCAGCGGCAGAGCTGCGCCAGCGCATCGCCGAAGCCGGAGAGATCGACTGGAACCTGGTCGAGGATCGCTAGGTCAAACGGCGACTGAGCCAGGGCGTTGCCGGTCGTCTCGCCCTGCCCTCCGGTGGAGCGAATTCCCAGGACGGTCAGCCCCTCCGGGCCCCTCCACTGGCCGTCGGCAAACACAAAGGCGGCGGCCTCGGCAGTACTCCGGGCAACGGAGGCCTCGCCGGAAGATGCTCCCGCATTCTCCGCCTGCCCCGGCGCTCCCTTCTGGAGAACGAGCAGGCGCAGCCGGACGATCGGCCCTACCAGCGGGTCGGCGAGCAGAGCCACCGCGCGCGTCTTCTCCCATTGCTTATGCAGCGCCGCGGCGGCCTCAAAGTCCATCGCCTCACTGGCGGCATCGCGCCGGGCCGTCAGTTCGCCCAGCAGGGACGCTCCGTGGGTCGCGAAGAAAGCGAAGACTCGTTCGGCCTCCTGCGCATACTGCTGCGCAGTACACGCCGACGGATGGCCCTCCTTGCACGGCATCAGGCACTTGTTCATCTCCCCGTAGACACACCCGGGGTGGTCAGGATAGGGCTCCAGATCCTCTGAGCAGCGCCGGAGTTGAAAGAGATCGAGTACCGCGTCGCCGTATCGTTCCGCGGCGGCGCGCGAGGGGAAGGGACCGAAGAACTCCGCCGGCGCCTTGCGATTGAGCCGGTTGGTGCAGTAGACCCGCGGATGCCGCCCGGAGAGCGTAACACGCAACATATAAGGAGGATGCAGGCGCAGGCGCCGCCGTGCAGCCTCCTCGCCGAAGGCCGCGCGCGCGGCGCGGTAGAGCAGAAGATTGGACTCAAACTCCGATCCGGTAGGCGTCCACTCGATGCCGCGAATGCGGGAGCGGAGGTTCAGCCGCCGGGATGGCGCCGGTTGACCGTCTACCCCGACGGACTCTGCCGGAGCCAGCAGACGGCGCAGGCGGCGGCGCAGGTCAGCCGCGCGGCTGAGATACGGCTGTGAACCTGCATCCTGACCATGCAGGGCGAAGATGCCGGGAGACGAGGGAATGCTGAGGAAGAGATCCTCGGAGCTCTGCGGCAGAAACTCGGCGCGATGCTGGAAGAGAAAGGGCGCGGTCACAGGCAAATTGTATTTGGGCGAGGGGGACGATTGGGCTTCAGCTTCCCGCAACCGTCAGGCCCTCGACGCGGAGGGTGGGGACAGCGCCGGCGCCTCGGAACTCCAGGTCATTGCCGATGGCCGCGATGTTGCAGAAGATCTCCTTGAGATTGCCGGCGATCGTGATCTGTTCCACCGGGAAGGCCAACTCCCCGTTCTCGATCCACAGCCCGCTGGCGCCCACCGAGTAGTCGCCGGTGACCAGGTTGACGCCATGGCCCATCGTCTGCAGGACATAAAGTCCGGAGGGAACCCCGGCGATGATCTCCTCCGGAGTCACCTCTCCGGGCTGGAGGAAGTAGTTCCCTCCGCCGATGCCCGGCGTCCCTGCAAGACCGCGCGAGGCCTTGGCCGTGGACTGCATGGAGAGCTTCCGAGCGGAGTAGGTGTTGAGCATCAGCGAGCGCAGGATGCCGCGCTCGACGATGACCGAACGGCGGGTGGGCAGGCCGTCGCCGTCAAACGGGCTGGTGCCAAAGCCTCCGGCGCGCAACCTGCCGCTGCCGTCCAGGCCATGATCCAGCACCAGCGTGCCGTCGTCGATCATGGTGATGTTCTCCCCGGCAACCTGTTCACCCAACCGGCCGGTGAAGATGGAGCTCTTGCGGTAGATGGCGTCGCCGTTGGCCGCTCCCAGCAGGTTGCTCATCAGGCTCCGCGCCATCTCCGGAGCAAAGACGACTGGGCAGCGCTGGGTAGTGACGCGGCGCGCGCCCAGGCGGCGAAGAGCGCGCTGCGCGGCGATGTGCCCAACCTCCTCCGGGCTCTGCAGCAGCCGGGCGGCGCGGGCTGAGGAGTACCAGTAATCACGCTGCATGGATCCGCCGGCGTCCTGGGCGATGGGCGTCACCGAAATACCACAGTAGCTGCTGCGGTACGCGGCAGAGAAGCCACGCGAGTTGATCATCGAGCGCCAGACGGTGTTGGCGCTGAAGTCCGCTCCGGAGGAGTTCTGGATGCGCGGATCGCTGGCCATGGCGGCAGCCTCGGCGCGGCGGGCGATGTTGATACGCTCGGCTGCCGGAACGGCGGCCACATCGTCGAAGTACAGAGCCAGGGAGGCGGCGTCATGGGAGCCAAACTCCTCGCGCTCCGGCAGGCCCGCAAAAGGATCCGGGCCGGTGACCCGGGCCAGTTGAACGGCCGATTCGATGATGCGGGACAGGCCATGGGGAGACAGATCGCTGGTGGAGGTGCTGGCCGTGCGGCAACCGGCGGAGCCATCGTGCGGATCCACGGCGAAGAACACCCGCAGCCCCAGCGCGCGCGAACCGGACTCGGTGAGCTGCTCCACCTGGCCCAGGCGCACGTTGACGTGAAACTCTTCGCTCTGGATGACGACCGCTTCGGCGTCCGTGGCGCCCAGCGCCAGAGCCCTCTGGACGGCCTGATCGGCCAACTGGCTGAGCTCCGGATGGGGCGCCGGGCTGGAGCCTGTGCTGGATAACGCCTCTGCGGCTTGGCTGGACATCTCTTGATTCGTCTCCTGATTCCTCTGCTGCTTTGTCTGCTGAGATCCGGGTGGTTGCGAACGGAGCGTCGCCCGCGCCGGGCTTGCAATCCAGCCTCAGTGGCTGGTGCCGCCCACCGTCATGCGGTCCAGACGGACGGTTGGCATGCCCACCCCGACCGGAACGCTCTGGCCGGCCTTGCCACAGGTGCCGATACCCTCATCGAGGGCAAGATCATTGCCCACCATGGACACATACTGCAGCGCCTCCGGCCCATTGCCGATCAGGGTCGCGCCCTTCACCGGAGCGGTAACCACGCCATCTTCAATCAGGTAGGCCTCGCTGGCGGAGAAGACGAACTTGCCGTTGGTGATATCCACCTGCCCGCCGCCGAAGTTCACCGCGTACAGCCCGCGCTTCACGGAGCGGAGGATCTCGGCCGGGTCATCCTGACCGTTCAGCATGTAGGTGTTGGTCATGCGCGGCATGGGGATGGCCTGGTAGCTCTCGCGCCGTCCGCTGCCAGTGTTGGGGATCTTCATCAGGCGCGCGCTGAGCTTGTCGGAGAGGTAGCCGCGCAGGATGCCATCTTCGATGAGAACCGTCTCCTGCGTGGGGTTGCCCTCGTCGTCCACGTTGAGCGAGCCGCGCCGTCCCGGAATGCGACCGTTATCCACCACGGTCACCCCGGGCGCGGCAACCCGCTGCCCGATCAGGCCCGCGAACGCCGATGTCTTCTTGCGGTTGAAGTCAGCCTCCAGCCCGTGCCCCACGGCCTCATGCAGCAGCACGCCGGGCCAGCCCGGACCCAGCACCACGGGCATCTCGCCGGCCGGTGCGGGAACGGCGTCCAGTTGCAGGATCGCGGTGCGCGCCGCCTCGCGGGCAAAGTGTTCCGGTCCGTGGAGACCGGTGAAGAACTCCAGCGCCACGCGGCCTCCGCCACCGCTGGACCCGGAGGTGGTGTTGCCCGCCGCCGCGGAGTCCTTGGCGATCACTGCCACGTTCAGCCGCGCCAGCGGCTGCGTATCGGAGGCGTACGTTCCATCGGATGCAGCGATAAGGATGCGGCGCAGCTCATCGTTGAAGCTCACCCGGACCTGCGTGATGCGCGGATCGAAGCTGCGGGCTGCCTGGTTGGCGCGTTCGATGAGCTGGAGTTTGTCCGCGATCTCCGCGTCGGCGGTGACGCCGGCGATGGGATAGAGCGAAGGCGAAGGGACCTCGCAAAGGCCCTGCACCCGCTGCGTCTGCGGGCCGTTGGCAATCAGCGCAGCCACACGGGCGGCGTGGAGCAGACGCTCCGGGCTGAGATCGTCCGTGTACGCAAAGCCGGTCCGCTCACCGGAGAGGACGCGAATCCCGCAACCCACGCTGATCCCCTGGGCCGCGGTCTTCAGGATGCCCTCATCCATGCTCAGCGAGGTGGAGAGAACGGCTTCAAAGTAAAGATCGGCAAACTCTCCACCGGCGGAGAGAGCTTCGCCGAGGCATCGCTCCATCAGGCGCTCGGTCAGGCCAAGGTGGGTAAGGAAGTATCGCTTGTGGTCCGCGGCTTCGGCGAGGGAGTCAGTAGCCATTCCCTATGATTGTAGCGGTCAGTCACCGCCACCAGCCGGGCCAGGGGCGCGGAAGGCCCGTCAGCGGCCGTGGGAGGGGTCCGGGCTGGAGGCCAGATCCATATCCAGAAAGACCTCCGGAGCTCCGGGGGCGTAGCAGTTCCCATCTCGTGCATAGCTGGCGGCACAGGCCCGGGTGAGCTCCGGGCGGCGTGGCGACTGCGCATACTGCCAGGCGACCAAATCGCCACCGGGGCTCAGGACGATCTCCCCGCTGCTGGCAAGGGGATGAGTCAGGAGCGTACAGCCCGGCGCAGGCGGGCAGGCGTCCTGCGCGTCAAAGATGGCCACCGCGTGCAGCCCTCCGGCCACCACCCGGGAGCGGATGTCATCGATGGTGGTGGTGGTCTGTCCGGCAGCCGCTGCGGCTCCCACGGGCACCGGGTCTCCGCTGCGGATAAAGACAGGCGCGCCGCTGGCATAGACGCCGGGCATGTACTTGCTGCCGGCGACGGTCTGGGTCCAGGCCAGCAGGTAGGCGGCCTGCTCGGCCAGCAGCTCTCCGCCCTCCTCCTGATCCAGGAAGAGGATGCTGCCTGCGGGGAAGCCCTCGACGCGGGCGTTGGCGACAGCCGACTCTGCATCGCTTCGAGCCAGCGCTGCGGGAGAGACTCTGCGCCGCTGCGCCCTGCGGATCTCAGCGTCCAGGCGGCCATTGGCCAGCACCAGGAACCCCCATCCCTGCCGCCGCAGCGTCTCCCGCTTGCCCTTCCAGCTATTGCGATCCTCACCGGGAGGGTTGGTCAGCCAGTAGCCGGTAAAAGCAAAGGACCGATGCAACACGGCCATCGCCTGGTCGCCGGGATACTCATTGCGATCAAAGCCGCGATAGCCGTCGGCCGCCGCTCCCGAGGCAACGCCAGAGGCAGCACCGGAGGCAACTCCGGAAACCTGCTCCGCGCGCACGGCCGAACCTCCGGCGGGGGCAACGGACTGTGCGCGGCTGCTGGCGTACGAGCAGCGGGAGCCGGTCAGCAACAGGATCGCCACGCCAAGGACCCAAAAGCCTCCCACGCCGTAGCGGAAACCCCGGCCACATCCGCTCCCGAAGCAAAACCTCAAAGCCCCAGGCCTCATCTCTACCTCCCCCTCCGCCTCAACGCAACATCCCTGCCGCTGATCCGTCCCTGCATCCGACCGCGTTCTGGCCCGGCCTTCGAAAAACGAGGCTGGCGCCGCCTCGCACCCTTGATTCTATGGCAGCCCCTCAGTCCGTCAACGCCGAGTTGCGTCAGGCAAAGTCACTCCTGCAAGAGCTTCTAAAGACTGACCCAGCCTGAATCGTCACCCGGGAACGCTCCCCTGGTAAGGCGTCAATGGCTATTCTGTAAGGAGGAGT